>NZ_RZPF01000328.1:0-6789 GCF_004022735.1 Mesorhizobium sp. M7A.F.Ca.AU.001.01.1.1 | reverse complement strand
GGCTACGCCAGCGTCGCTCTCAAGGACCCGAAGGCGGTCACCCCGATCCTCACCACCCAGCAGACCGACGGCGCCACCGGCTATTATTCGATCGGCCTGGCGCTGAAATCCTCCGGCATCACCGACATCAAGTCGGCCAAGGGCAAGAAGCTCGGCTACGCCGATCCGGATTCTACCTCCGGCTACCTGATCCCGCTGACCCAGATCCCGAAGGATACCGGCGCTTCGAACGAAACCTTCTTCGCCTCGACCCAGTTCAACGGCGGTCACGAGAACAACGTCCTGGCCGTGCGTGACGGCAAGGTCGACGTGGCGGTGGACGATTCTTCCGGCATCGGCGACTTCAAGGACGGCTACACCTCCGGCACCTTCCACAAGGAAGTCGCCAAGGGCGCCGTCGACCCCAACGACTTCGTCGAAGTCTGGCGCTCGGGTCTGATCCCGAACGGCCCGCTGGTCGTGCGCACCGCGCTCGGCGACGAAATGACCGCCAAGCTCGCCGACTTCTTCACGCAGTTGCCGAAGAAGGACAAGGCTTGCTTCGAAGGCGTCGAGGGCGGCGACTTTACCGGCTACGTCCCGGTTAAGGCGGACTTCTACAACGTCATCGTCGAAGCCCGTAAGGCAGCCATCGGCGGCTAACGGCGAAACCAGGAAGGGCGGCGTCGAGAAAACGCCGCCCTTCTTGCATGTCCGATCATGACCCTTTCCGTGACAGCCCCTTCCGGCGCCACTCACCAGATGGCCGACGCCTGGCGTCGCCAGACGTCCTTGCGCCGGCTCTACACCGCCATCGGTGTCGGCCTGCTCATCACCGCGCTCGGCAGCACCATGTGGTTCGCCGACGAGGCCAATGCCGGGCATTTCTTCGACCGGTTGCCGCATTTGCTGGATTTCCTGAGCTGGCTCGTCCCCAAGGACTGGAACGATGTCTGGCGGGCGATGTTCGACATCACTTCCCCGCATGACACCGGTACCCAGGAATTCAATTTTCCGCTTGGCCGCGCCTATGTCTGGGGCAGCTTCTACATCCCCGAATATTTCGAGCTGATGCTGACCACGCTCAACGTGGCGCTGGTCTCGACCTTCATCGGCTTCGTCTTCGCCGTGCCGTTCTCCTTCATCGCGGCGCGCAATTTGACGCCGCATCCGGTGCTGCGGCTGATCGTCAAGCGCCTCATGGAACTGCTGCGCGCCTTTCCCGAGATCGTCATCGCCGGCCTGTTCGCCGCCATCGTCTCGATCGGCCCGATCGCCGCCATCATCGCCATCGGCCTGCATTCGATCGGCGCGCTGGGCAAGCTGTTCTACGAGATCAACGAGAACATCGACATGCGCGCCGAGGAAGGCCTGAGGGCCGTCGGCGCCAACTGGTTCGAGCGGGTGCGCTTCGCCGGCCTGCCGCAGGTGCTGCCCAACTTCATGTCCTACACGCTGCTGCGTGTTGAGATAAATGTCCGCATTTCCACCATCATGGGCGCGGTCGGCGGCGGCGGTATCGGCGAGGAGTTGAAGCTGTCGATCTCGCGCGGCTTCGGCGCCAAGACGATAGCCCTCGTGCTGCTCCTGTTCACGACGATCTTCATCGTCGACCAGTTCTCCGCCTGGCTGCGCCGCAAGCTGGTCGGCGAGCAGGCTTTCGTGATGAGCGCTTGACCATGGCCACCATGACCGCCGATCAGATCCAGTCGATCGAAGAGCGCTTCCCGCAGGTGTTCCAGCGGCCGTTCCACAAGCGCTTCGGGCCGCTGATGCTGCTTGGCGGCATCTTTCTCTACCTGCTGTACGCCTTGTGGTTCTTCAACCTGCCGCAGGTCATGCGGGAATCGCACTGGGAGCGCCTGCCGCTGTTCCTGACCCAGTGGATCAGCTACGACGTGCAGCCGATCTTCCGCCTCGATGAACCGCAGATCACTGCCAAATATCCACGCTTCTCCGTGCTCGGCCCGAACCCGGATCCGGACTGGGTCAAGACCAATGCCGATGGTTCGGTGACGATCCTGATCGACGGCACCGCCAAGTCGATCACCTTCACCAAGACGCAAGCGACGATAACTGCCAACGGTGAGACTGTCGCGGTCGCGCTCGGCACCGGCAAGCCGCTGATCTCGGGACCGGTTCCCGGCTGGATCACCGCGCATGAGGATGAGGTGGTCGCCGACATGGGCTTTGCCGGCGAGTCCCGCGTCGCCGTTGACCGCGTCAGGATACGCAAGCGGTTTCTAGGCTGGGCAAATTTCGTCTTCGACACGCGTTCGCCTTTCTTCGGCAAGTCGGCAAGCGAAGTCGCTTCGCTGATCGTCTCCGGGCCGGAACTGAAACCGGGCACGTCAAATCTGGCGCTGGCCGGCGACAACATCTGGAACAACGCCCAGTGGCAGCATGGCGATGTCTGGACGAAGCTCCTGCAGACCATCGTCATGGCCTTTCTCGGCACCATGCTGGGCGGCATCGTCGCCTTCCCGCTGGCCTTCTTCGCCGCCCGCAACATCACGCCCAGCCGGCTGGTCAACCAGGTGCTCAAGCGCTTCTTCGATTTCATGCGCTCCATCGACATGCTGATCTGGGCGCTGTTCTTCACCCGCGCCTTCGGGCCGGGACCGCTGGCTGGCAGTGCGGCGATCTTCTTCACAGAGGTCGGCACGCTCGGCAAAACCTATTCCGAGGCGCTGGAGAACATCGACGACAGGCCGCGCGAGGGGATTACCTCGACCGGAGCCAACGGCCTCCTGGTGCAGCGCTACGGCGTGCTGCCGGAAGTGGTGCCGGTGTTCATCAGCCAGACGCTCTATCAGTGGGAATCCAACACCCGCGGCGCCACCATCATCGGCGCTGTCGGCGCCGGCGGCATCGGCCTGAAACTGTGGGAAGCGATGCGCACCAACTCAAACTGGGCCAACGTCTTCTACATGGTGCTGCTGATCTTGGCCGTCGTCTTCATCTTCGACAACATCTCCAACTTCCTGCGCCGCCGGCTGAGCCAGACGATCCACGACTACAACAGGATCCAGGCTGAGCAGGGGTAGGCTTGTGATGCAGACGCGCAAGTCGTCTCGACCGGCGCCAAAGGATCGACCCCCACTCCGTCGAGCTTCGCTCGACACCTTGTATCTACACGAGAGAGATTTCGTGGGATTAGAGCGATTGAGCCAAGGTCCGGGTGGCCGCCCGGACCTTGGCTTGGCGAAGTCGCCCGTACCACCTGAGGTTACAGCCGCGGGAGAGCTTGGGATCTTCGCCTTCATCACGCACGACCGAACAGTCGCTTGGTTCCAACCGTACGCACAAGGCAGGTTACCGTGAACAGGATTATTTGTGGAGTTGATGTTTCGAAAGATTGGCTGGACGCGCATGTCTGGCCTGGCGGAGCGGCAGCGCGCTTCGCCAACGACGCGGCGGGGATCGCAGCTCTTTGGCTGTTCTGCCGCAGCCATGACGCAGTCCTTGCGGTGATGGAGGCATCGGGCGGCTATGAACGGCTGGGATTCATGCTCTTGTGGGCGCACGGCATGCCGTGCGGCGTGGTCAATGCCAAGAGCGTGCGCCGTTTCGCCGAGGCGATGGGCTATCTTGAGAAGACCGACAGGATCGACGCCGCTGTCATCGCCCACTACGGCGCAGTCAAGAACACTGTGCCGACGCCACCGCCAAGCGCCGCCCAGCAGCGGCTTGCCGCGTTGGTTGGCCGGCTTTGCCAGATTGTCGGCGATGCGACCATCAACAAGCAGCGTAGAAGTGCCGCACGCGACGCCGAGGTATGCGCCAGCATCGAGGCGATGCTGGCCTTCCTCAAGCGCGAGCAACGGCGCCTGGAAGGCGAGATTGCCTCGATGATCGATGACGATCCGCTGTGGGCCAGGCTGGAGCAGGCCTTTCGTTCGCTGAAGGGCGTGGCCGGACGCACCGTCGCCCGCCTGATGGCCGAACTGCCCGAGATCGGCCTCATCTCCAACAAGGCCATCGCCAAGCTGGCAGGCCTCGCTCCCTTCGCCAACGATAGCGGCAAGCGCACCGGCAACAGGCATGTGCGCGGCGGACGCGCCGGGCCGCGTGGCATCCTCTTCATCGTCGCAGCCATCGTGGCCAAATTCGATCCCAATCTCAAAGCTTTCGCTCAACGGTTGCAACAGGCGGGAAAGCCAAAAATGCTCATCCGCATCGCACTCGCCAGAAAACTCCTCGTCATCCTCAATGCAAAAGCACGCGATGCGCGCAACGAGTTCGCGAGTGCAACTTGACACCCCAGATAGTCGCTCTCCCCCGATCGACGGGGTAGAGGAAAGCGCCAGGCTGTCCGAGCCGACGCCTGTCCTCTTAGGCCGAGTGTCCCCCAGGCCGAGGCTTCCTTCCTCTCCCTCCGGAGGGGGGAGAGAGGTGGCTCGGCGAAGCCGAGACGGAGTGGGGGAACCACCTGGCAACCGCCGCGAACGCAAATAGAAAATGGGCCAGGGCGCCTAAGCCGCCTTCTTCCACCCGCTCTTGATATGCCTATACCCCTCCCGATAAACCGCTTCCGGGGTCTCTGAAAAATCCCGCCACACCTTGGTCGCCGCCGCCAAATCCTTGAGTGAGCGGCCGAACGCCTCGATCGTCAGCCAATCGTCATAGCCGCTCTTGCGGATGGCGGAAAACGTTTCGGTCCACGGAATGTTGCCGCGCCCCGGCACGCCGCGATCATTCTCCGAGATATGGATATGCACGACATTCCTGCGGTGTTTCGTGTAGGCGCCGATCGGGTCGGCCTCCTCGATATTGGCGTGGAAGGTGTCGTACATCGCCTTGATGTGCGGCCGGTCGATGGCGTCGATATGCTCCGACAGGTCCGCCATCGTGTTGAGCAGGTAGCATTCGAAGCGGTTCAGCGCCTCGAGCCCGATGGTGACGCCCTTGTTGCCGGCATGGTCGCCGATGGCGCGCTGCGAGCCGACGGAGCGCTTCTTCTCCGCGGCCGTCGGCCCAGAGCCGGAAAAGGACCCGAGCGTCGAATGCAGAGGGCCGCTCAGCGTGCTGGCGCCAAGCGCCTGCGCGCAGTCGATCGCCCATTTCATGTAGTCGACACCGGCCTTGCGGGTTGCCGCGTCGGCCGCGATCAAATTCATCGCCGGATCGCCCATGGCCGAAACCGCAGTCCGCTCCAGCCCGATGCGGTCGAGCAGATCGCCGAGCTTTCTATAATCGTCCGGCGTGCCGGCGAAGATCGGTATCTCGACGCCATCGAAACCGGTCGCCTTGATGTCGCGCAGCAGCGGCTCGTGTTTCTTCGACACCGCCGTCGTCCACAAGAACATGCACATGCCGATTTTCATCGACGCCCCCTCCCCTTAGATTCCTCGGATCGCCGGGGTGTTGAGATTCAGGTCAGGCCAAGCCGAAAACGGCTGGTTCCGAGAACCGGAGCGGAGCGTACTTTTGGGTACGTGAGCACCGGAAGCGCAGGAAACGGCCGTTTGCAGGCCGGCCTCACCTGAATCTCAGCGCCCCTTGGACTAGAGCTTCGTCCACGCCCCGTTCTTCTTCGACGACTTCACGCAAGCCTCGATGAAGGCCATGCCCTCGACGCCGTCCTGTATGGTCGGGAAGACGACATCCTTTGCCGGCTTGCCGCCCTTGCGGCGTGCCGCCCGGATGGCGCGTGCGGCCTCCTGGTAGATGTTGGCGAAGCCTTCGAGGTAGCCTTCCGGATGGCCTGACGGCACGCGGCTGACACGGCCCGCCACCGGCAGCGCGCCGGCGCCATTGCGGGTAATCAATTGCTTTGGCTGGCCGAATGGGGTGTACCAGAGATAGTTCGGGTCGGCCTGCACCCATTCCAGCCCACCCTTCGAGCCATAGATGCGCAGCTTCAGCCCGTTCTCATGGCCGGGCGCCACCTGGCTTGCCCAGATCATGCCCTTGGCCGGGTGCGTCTTGCCGGTAGGCTTGAAGCGCAGCATGACGTTGACGTTGTCATCCAGTAGCCGTCCCGGCACGAAGGCGTCGAGATCGGCCGACAGGGAGTCCAGTTCCAGCCCCGAGACGAAGCGGGCGAGGTTGTAGGCATGCGTGCCGATATCGCCCAGCGCACCGCCGGCACCTGCCTGCTTGGGGTCGGAGCGCCACGCCGCCTGCTTCTGGCCTGTCGCCGCCAAATCCTCGGTCAGCCAGTCCTGCGGATATTCGGACTGCACGATGCGGATGTCGCCGAGCACGCCCTTGGCGACCATTTCGCGTGCTTGCCGCACCATCGGATAGGCGGTGTAGTTGTGCGTCAGCACGAACACCTTGCCGGTCTTCTCGACTATCGCCGCGAGCTTTTTCGCTTCGGCCAGCGTCGTCGCCAGCGGCTTGTCGCAGATGACGTGGATGCCGGCCTCGAGGAAAGCTTTTGCCGCTGGCACATGCACATTGTTGGGCGTGACGATGGCCACCGCTTCGATGCCGTCGGGGCGCTTCGCCTCGGCCTTGGCCATCTCGGCATAGGATGCGTAGCTGCGTGAGGGGTCGAGCCCCAGTTCGGCCGCCGAGGCCTTGGCACGGGCCGGGTCGGCTGACAAAGCGCCGGCAACCAGCACGAACTCGTTGTCCAGCCGCGCCGCGATCCGATGCACCGCGCCGATGAAGGCGCCTTGCCCGCCGCCGACCATGCCGTAGCGGATCGGGCCGCCTCCCGTTTCCGACTTCGATGCGCCGACCATATCTTGCTCCTCGCTGTTGCTTGCCCCCCTTGAGGGGAGGTCGATCCGCGCAGCGGATCGGGTGGGGTCGTTGAGGCAGAGCGCGGTGTGAACCGACCCACCCGGCCTTTGGGCC
>NZ_RZPF01000327.1:0-6815 GCF_004022735.1 Mesorhizobium sp. M7A.F.Ca.AU.001.01.1.1 | reverse complement strand
GCAACGCGGGCGATGACCTCGGCGAGTGTCATCGATGGCCTTGCCGGGCTGGGATCGGGGCGCACCGGCGTTTCCATGCGCGCCACCACCGGCTCGGCCGGCGGCAGCTGTGACTGGACTTCCGCCAGCGTGACAGGCTTCCTGCCCTCGGGGGCGGCATGCAGGTCGGCACGAAAAGCTTCCACGTCGGGGGCTGCATAGGCGCTCGACGCGCGCTCCAGATCCTGGCTCAGCTCATCGGCGTCGCCCGGCTGCTTGCGGCCGCCGTCGCTGTCCTCGATGATCCGCCTGATGGAAGCCAGTATCTCTTCCATGGAAGGTTCGCGCTGTGCGCTGCTTGCCGTTGCCATCGTCACATCCGCCGCCCTTGTGACCCCTGTTGGGTTTTCCGCTCCGGCAGAGCCGGATCGAATCATGGCCACAGCGTAACCGACGGATCGCCGCACGAGAATCCCCAATCTGGGGACTTGTGGGATTTCAACAGATTAGCGCCATCTGAACCCGAGAGCCGCAGCGCGAAAGATCCTGCTCAAGCAGGGAACACGGCCAGTTCAGGCCGAACGCCTCAGCGGCCGTCCGGCGTGCGCAGTCCGTACCACTTGTCCTTGACCGCGTTGTAGTGCTCTTCAGGCTTGTATTTCGCTACCTGCAAGCCAAGGCGGTCGACGGACAGACGGCCGGTCGCCTGCAGGATGGCGTAGCTCGCCACCACCACATCGTGTTCGTAACCGGCCTGGTTGATCTGGGCGGTGATGACCGTCGCCTGCGCATTGAGGACGTCGAGCGTGGTGCGCTGGCCGACATTGCGCTCTTCGATGACACCGTTCAGTGCCAGCTTCGCGGCTTCGATCACTTGCCTGTTGGCCGTCAGCTGCTGCTGCGCGGCGGTGTACTCGGTCCAGGCGGCGGTGACGGCCTGGCGCACCTGGTCGCGGCTGACATCGACCTGGATGCGGGCCTGGCTGAGCGATTCCTTGTCCTGGCGCACGATCGCCGAGGTGCGGCCACCCGAATAGATCGGGATGGTCAGCGTTGCCCCGACACTGGCCGAATTGGTCGTGCCATCCTGCGAACCGACACCCGGCAAAGGCGAGGTATTGCGATAGGCGCTCGAAACGCCGGCGGAAGCCGACAGCTGCGGCAACAGCGCACCTTCGGCCGACTTCACCGAAAACGCCGCGGCATCGACCAGATGCTGCGTGGCAAGGATGGCCGGATGCTCGTTCGAGGCCACCCCGACGGCGGCGGCGAGGCTCGACGGCAACAGCTTTGCCACCGGCGAAGCGCCCTTGAGTTTGCCCGGCTCGTCGCCAACGATCTGGCGATAGAGCGCCGCACTTGCCAGCGCCTGCGCCCGGGCAGCACTCAGCGACGCCACCGCGGCGGCGCGCGAAGCGTCGGCCTGGGCGACATCGGTGCGCGTGCCTTCGCCAACTTCGAAGCGCGAACGCGCCGCGCGCGCCGTTTCGGTCAGGAACTGCAGGTTCTGCTCGGTCAGCACGGCGACCTGCCGGTCGCGAATCACGTTCATATACGCTTGCGCCGCGCTGAACAGGATGCCCTCTTCAGTGTTGCGCAGGCTTTCGACCGAGGCCCGGACCTGCGCTTCGGCGGCAGCGACATTGTTCCTGGTCTGAAAGCCGTCGAACAGCGTCTGGTTGATCTGAACGCCAAAATTGCCGGTGGTCAGCCGCACGCTTGAATTGGTGCCGTTGAGATGGCTGCTCGAATAATCGATATCCGCCGAGCCGGTGACAACCGGGCGGTAGCCCGACTTGGCGATGGCGACACCCTCGTCGGTGACGCGAACGCCGGCACGGGCCGAATTCAGTGAAGAATTGTACTGGTAGGCCTTTGCAAGCGCGCCGGAGATGGTTTCGGCTGAAGCGGCCAGTGGGGACAGCATGGTCGCCGAAACGAGGACGGCGGTGAAAAGTGACTTGCGTAAAGACGGCACGGTTAAACCCTCATTCGTTTTCCATGGGAACCGCGCCGCGCCTGCTTCTCTCATAGATCAGCCGGCGCCGCGTGTTCGTGTTCCCTGCTGCTCACCCCCAAAGTGCCCCCAGTTTGGCATCAGCAGCGATCGTTCAAATGCAAGCGACCATGACAAAGCCTCTGCTGCAAGGCCAAATCATTCAGAATTCGAAAGCACGAATGCGTTCAAACCCCGGTAGTGGCTTAATTGCCGCATTAAATGCACGTCTTCCGGTTACAACCCCCCCGGCCTTGAAAAAGAGACGGGCCACGCCGGAATTGCCCTGCCCTTCGACGGCGACGAGTCGGCCGCCTTCGGCAAGCTGGTCGAGCAACGGGGCCGGCACTTCCGCGACACTGCCACCGATAAAGATAACATCATAAGGCGCCTTGGCGGCATGCCCCTGCGGCAACGCGCCCTGGACGACGGTCACATTGCCGCAGCCAAGCGACGAAAGCGTCGATCTGGCGGTTTCCGCCAGCGCCGAATCGTTTTCGAGCGCCACTACGGACCCGGCCAGCCGCGACAGGATGGCCGAGGCGTAGCCCGTTCCGCAACCGACATCGAGCACCGAATCGGTCGGGTTGATCTCGGCCAGCTGGATAAGCTTGGCCAACGGCGACGCTTCCATCAGGTAGCGCGAACCGTCCGCGCCGGCTGCAATGCGGATGTCCTCGTCGATATAGGCGAGATCGCGCTGGGCGGCGCCGACAAACATCTCTCTTGGGACGACAAGCATTGCATCGAGTAGCGGCGCGCTGGTCACATCTGTGGTGCGGACCTGGCCGTCGACCATCTTGACGCGTAGTTCGGAGAAATCAGCGCTCATGTCCCAACCAGTCCGCTTGCCGCGCCAGAACCGCGGTCCATTGTGTCAGGAACTTCAGGCCCCTGCGCTGCCGCGCGGGGGCCCGGGCATTGGAGGCCTCGCCCGGAATCGAACCGGGGTGCAAGGATTTGCAGTCCTCTGCGTAACCACTCCGCCACGAGGCCTCATTGCTCCCGGCGTTCCACCCGGTTCCAATAGGTTGCGGCGAAAATGCCGTCAAGCGGCCACCTTGCATTCCGAACGGTTTCCTCGCGTCAGTCCGGACGGCGTCCGGCAAATCATCGGACCGCTTTATTAGCGGACAGTTAAGCATAGCCTGATGGGAGAAGAAACGCATCCTGTCGCCGCATGACAGGGCAAGGCTTGCCTCGGCCGCGGCTGTTCTCAAGCAGATCCGTGAGGCACTGGAAGAGCAGGCCGCCCACTGAAACACCACCTTGCGCTATCGGCGGTCAATCGGGCCGGCGACGCCGTTCCCACCAGACGACAAAGCGACGCCGGTGACGGCGGACCATGGCGAATTCATAGGACAGCACCAGCAATCCGAGCGGAACCATCCAGAAGCCGAGGATCGGCAGGAAACCGAGGATGCCACCGATGGTCAGCAGGATGCCGATCGTGATTCTGAGCCCGCGCGAGCGCGGCATTTTGAACTCGCGCCCGAAAACAGAGATTTTGCGCGCCGGCATCTGGTTGTCTTGTGCTGTCATCGTCTCGAAAGATTGACCCGTTTCGATCGTTCGCAAGCATGCTCAAACCAAAGCCGCCGCCGCGCTTTCGGTTCCATATCCCTGCCAAGACGGCTAATATGAGGGCATCCTTCGACGATTGCGAGAAAGGCCTATGCGAAAAAGCCTCGGAAAAATGTGAAAAGCTTCTTTGCAAAGCCGAAAAGGGCAGCTATAGGCTGCGCCACTCACATAAGAGCCTCCGTTCCCCGGTAGCTCAGTGGTAGAGCAACCGGCTGTTAACCGGTTGGTCGCTGGTTCGAATCCGGCCCGGGGAGCCAATTTCTGTGCTTTCAGCGCATTGCCAGACTTTCCAACGCTTTGGTTTAATTGAATAATCCGCGCCGACAGCGTCAGGTGATCAATCGGCACGCGGAATTTTGCTAAACATCCTGCTGCACATATTGCCATACACAGGCGCAGCGCGCATGGTAGCGGTATGAACGTCAAGCGCCGCAATAAGACCTTCCACATCGTCCGCCGAGTGCCTAAGCGCTATGCTGCAATCGAGCCGCGCACTCAAATCTGGATCAGCCTTCACACGGACTCCGAAACGGTTGCGCGACAGAAGGCTCCAACCGCATGGGCGCATATGGTCGAGGGCTGGGAAGCTACCCTTGCCGGCGCAACCGACGATGCCGAGCGACGGTTTGCAGCGGCGAAGGAACTGGCCGCCGTGCGCGGCTACAACTACCTGCCCGCTGATCGCATCGCCCAACTCCCCCGCGAAAAGCTGCTCGAACGTGTCGAGTCCGCCCTGAAGCTCAATGGCGATGCTGCCAAGATCGAGGCGCGCGCCGTGCTGGGCGGCGCTCCCGAACCGGGGATCAAAATCAGCAAGGCACTGGAGTTGTATTGGGGCTTTGCCAAGCAGGACACGATAGGCAAGAGCGAGGATCAGCTTCGCCGCTGGGAGCACCCCCGCAAACGTGCCATCGCCAACTTGATTGAAGAGATCGGCGACAAGGAGCTTTCAGAGATCACCGGAGACGACATGCTCGACTTCCGCGAAACATGGATGGAGCGGATAGCGGCCGGCGATGCCAAGCCCGACACTGCTAACAAGGATTTCCAGCACATCGGCAATATCCTTCGCACCGTGGTCAAGATGAAGCGGCTAGGGCTGGTCCTGCCGCTGGACGGCCTCACCTTCAAAGCCGACAAGGAGCGGACCCGCCCGCCTTTCTCGGTCGACTGGATCAAGACCAAGCTGCTTGCCCCCGGCGCGCTGGACAGCTTGAACACGGAAGCCCGGTGCATCCTGCTTGGCATGATCAACACCGGCTATCGCCCCGGCGAAGCGGCCGGGCTCATGCCGCACCACATCCGCCTGGATGTTGACGTGCCATATATCAGCATTGAGCCGGAAGGCCGGCAGCTAAAGAACAAGGTGAGCGAGCGTGTCATTCCGCTGGTAGGCGTGTCGCTCGAAGCCTTCAAGCACTGCCCGCAAGGCTTTCCGACCTATCGTTTCAAGGACAAGATCAGCGACACGGTGAACAAGTACCTTCGGGAACACGACCTGTTAGAGACACCGGAACATGTTCTCTACAGCCTGCGGCATTCTTTTGAAGACCGGATGATTGCCGCCAAGGTAGATGAGCGTATCCGGCGCGACCTGTTCGGCCATGCGCTGGGCAGGGAACGCTACGGCGAAGGCGCGACGTTGGCGCACAAGCGCGACATCCTTCAGAGCTTCGCCCTTTGAGCAGCGACGATTGCCCGCGCCCGGGCGATGGGGTCTCCCCTCGCCTCTTCGGCCGCGATTTCCGCCTCTAGCCGCGTGAAGATCGGCGCATAGATCGCATCTTCGACCACAAGCGACGCAACGAACGCGTGGGCGGCTTTGAGCCGGGCCAGCATGGACCCGTGATCGTCGGCTATGGTCGAAGAATGCAGCATGGCTTGGGCAACTTTTTTGAAACCGGGTGCAAACTCAGCGGCGCACGATATGCGCACCGATCCAGATGGCGGGCCAGGCAACCAAGAAGAGCGCCGCCGCGACCAACGCGGCCGGCCGGAGCCGCAAGAGATCGTCGACCACGGCGCGAGAGTTCGCCGCCACTGCCGGGCTGGCGTCGCGATTGGTGACGATGCCCTGAAGGAAGAGAACGCCCCCGGCTACCCAAAGCGCCGCGACCGGAAAAATGATGTCCATGAAAATTCACGCCCGTTTTGACCACGACCGGGAGTCTGGCACAGTTCGCCCGAATAGCAACACGAGCGCACGTCTGGCCCAGAAGCTTTCGCACTGCCATACGAAGTCTTCGTCAACACATTGCTTTGATTTTGCAACTTGTTGCAAACTTTTCCTGCCGATTACACTTCAGAAGCACTGTCGATTTGACCACGCTCATGGTAGATATGGGGTGCGCTGGTTCACGCTGCGCCGCGTGGACTGTCAACAGGGGCGGTGCCGCATTTTTCCTTGGTCGGATGGCGGTGCCGCCCCTCTCAGACCAAGGAATAGACCAAATGTCCCCTCACCTAGCCTATTCACGCCCTCAATCCGCCGATGCCACCACCGACGCGGACAACACCAACAATCCCCCAGACATCGACACGACAGAGCCAGTGCAGCAGCCGGACCAAAAGGAATGGCGGATGCACAGCCACTACAGGCCGGAGAATTGGCCATTGTCTCGCACGATTTCCCAACAGGGCATCATGCGGCAATACATCCGCGTCTGGCGTCACTACATACCGGTGGGCACGCGAGACACGATCCTGATCATCATCGACAAAACCGTGAACTGGGGCGTGAGCACGTGCTGGCTCACCTACAGGCAGATAATGCAGGCGAGCGGGCCGAAGGAAACGCAAGCCCGAGGGCATATCCAGTGGTTAGAGGCCGAGGGTTTCATCACGGTAGAGCACTCCCCCGGCAATGCCAAAGGTATGCGCATTACTCTCAACCTCGACTGGGAACCGTCCGACCCACCAGTGTCGCAAAAGGCACTCCCACGGAAAAGTGTGGGGGCAACTCCCACGGAAAACCGAGGGGGCAGGAAGGTGACCCCCACGGAACACCAAGGGGCTACCCCCACGAAAAGCCAAGGGACTACCCCAACGGAAAACCGAGGGGCATTTAGAGAGAACGTTTCAGAAGGAACCGCAGAAGGAAATTCAAAGCTCAGAGGGAATGATTACTCGCCGCCTGCCGGCAACGAGGGGTCGGCCCCGAAAACCGAAACGTCTCATCCTATCCGGCAACGCGTTCGCCCGGTCGTTCAAGGCGCTTCCGGGGAAAAGACGCCTCCGGCGAAAGAGAACCCCCCGG
>NZ_RZPF01000326.1:0-6848 GCF_004022735.1 Mesorhizobium sp. M7A.F.Ca.AU.001.01.1.1 | reverse complement strand
TGAATGCCCTCTCACCCAGTACGATCTGGCGGACGCACTGGGACTCACTCCCATTCATGTCAACCGGATGCTGCGGGAACTGCGCGAGCGCAAGTTTCTCGAATTTCGGCAGGGCCACGTTCGTGTGCTCGATCAGCAGGGCCTGACTAAGTTTGCTGGATTCGAGCAGGAATATGTCGACGGTTGAGACGTCCCGGCATGCGATGGCAAGCAATCTTGCTCCCCGGTAGCGGCCATCGGGCAAGATCGAGGACGGGCTTTTCCGGGCAGCATCCACTTTCCGGCGGCGGATCTGTTCCGTGTGGCCCGCTCCCTATCCCGACTGGCGTCCGCTGGCCAGGCGCCGGCCAATTCAATCTCGGTTTCTTGGCGCGATCTCTTCGCGGTTGCCTAAGCGACACCGTCCTTGGCGTTCCGCTGCAGCGGCGAGTCCGCTCGGCCCAATTTGAGGACCACAATCAGGAGCGAGAATTGGTGCTCGCTGCTCGGATCCTAAACAGAGCGTAGCTCTTCCACCAGACCTATGGCCCCCGCAGAGCCAGCCTTCGAGGCAAAATATGAGAGTTCATTCGCGGCTTCCTGAACACCTTGCGCAAATGCTCGCTCGAGCCAAAGGCGGCCTGCTACCGGGTTGTGTTCCCCGGCACGACCATTGCAGAGATAGCCCCCGAGCATGAGCTGGGCATAGCCATGTCCCCGCTCGGCGGCGGCGGCGAACCATTTCTGCGCTGCGACCGGGTCGAAGGACAGACCTTGGCCATTCGCGTACTGGGCACCGATCGCAAACATAGCCCCGGCGTGCCCGGCTGCGGCTGCCCGCTTGAACCACTGCGCGGCAGCCTGAGGCAAACAGGCGCCGCCACGTCCGTTGAGAAGCATTTCGGCAAACGCCACCTGCGCGTCGACCATGCCAGCATTGGCCGCCCGCTAAAACCAGCAACGGGCTTGTTTCAGATCGGCAGCCACGCCGCGCCCATCCTGAAGCATTCGCGCGTAGGCATATTGCGCTTCGGCCACGCCTTCGGCTGCCCGCCTCACCCATCGGGCAGCTTGCTCCTCGTCCTTTCGCACGCCGACGCCCTCGGCAAAGCAGAGGCCGAGGTTGAACGCTGCAATCAGATCGCCCGATGAGGCGGTCGCCTCGAACCATCCAGCGATGCTGGCGCGGTCGCCAGGCTCGCCTGCTCCTTCGATAACCAGATTGGCAAAGTCGACCTGCGCTTGCTGATTTCCCGCATTTGCGGACGTACGCAGCCAGCGCGCTCCCTCTTCGACGTCCCGTGCGACTCCGTTTCCGGAAAGATAAAGCGATGCCAACGCACGGGCAGCAGCCTGATGGCCGGCATTTGCCGCCCGTCGGTACCATGTTGCGGCGTCCGCATAGTCTGGCGGCGAACTCTTCACATGCCGATCGCCCAGACGATAGGCTGCCTCAATATTTCCTGCCAATGCGGCCCGCCGCATCCACGCCTCGCCGGCGGCGATATCTTGACCTGCAAGGCCACCCTCGATGAGCGCCGATCCCAACCGGAATTGGGCTGAGGGCAAGCCTTTCTCCGCGGCAAGCTGATACAGTCGCGCGGCTGCCGGTCGATCAGCTGGCATGCCGCGTCCATGCTCAGTCAGGACCCCAAGAAGGTAGATTGCGGTTGGCAGACCGGCGTCGGCAGCGCGTCGAACCTCGGCGGCAACTTTGGCCGTCTGCGCAGGCTGCCCGCGCCGGGCGAGGGAAAGAGCAAGGCCCAGGCATCCCTCAGGGCAGCCGGCTGCCGCAGACTTCTCATACCAGCCATGCGCCGCATCCAGGTCCCGCATCGCTTCGGGGCCTCTGCTGAGGATATAGGCGAGAATTGCCTGCCCGGTTGCGGAGCCAGCTTCGGCTGCCTTTTTCGCGAGCCCGAACGCTGCCGCGAATTCCGGCTCCCGCGAGGAATCCCGTTCGAACAAGCTTTGCGATTCCAAGCCATTGCCGTCGGGCTCCTGCGCCGCCAGTCCAGCCACGTAAAGCGCGGCGAGGAGCGACTGGGCATCGGGGCTGCCGTGATCGGCCGCTCGCCGCAGCCAACGCGCGCCTTCCGACCGGCTTGGCGGCACACCCAAACCTTCGAGATAGCAACGAGCGACGCGGTATTCGGCCTCGACAATCCCGGCGCGTGCCGCAATTGCCAGCAGCGGAAAGGCTTCTAAAGGCTTGCCGCTGTCAGAAAGCTGGATCGCCCGGCGCAATACCAGCGCTGGTGGACCGTAAGCAGTCAGGCGGTCAAGGATTGCCATCGATGCGAGAACGCATACCTCCGTTTGTCGCGCACGGCGCCCGAGCCTATGGCTCCCTCATCGCTTCTTGGCCCAGGGGGAGTATGGCGCCGAGAATATACTTGAGCACGGTACGGCGGCCGACCTTGACGTCAGCGGTTACCGGCATGCCAGGGACGATCGTGAAACTTGCGGGCACGCCATGGAGGGCGACCTCGTCGATGGAAATCTGCGTGCGGTAAAACAGGTCAGCGTCCGGGGGCAGCATGGCCAACGAGCTGTTCGGGTCGCGCGCCTGTTCCCGGGCCGAGAAGGAATCCGGGCTCACCGTGCGCACAGTGCCATGCGCGACGCCATATTGCGAATATGGAAAGGTGTCGAACTTGATGGCCACGGGGTCACCGACGTGGACGAACCCACTGCTACGGCCGACAATGTTCGTTTCGATTTCAAGCACCGCGTCGTCCGGCACCAGGGTCATCAGCCGGTCACCCGATTGCAGGATCGACCCGACGGAAACCTTCGCCACTGACTGAACGATGGCGTTTGCATCGCTTTTCAGCTCAACCAACTGTTTACGCAGCTTTGCCTTGTTGAGAAGCTCACGGGCATCGGACATACGCGAGCCCGCCTCCGACAGGCCTTGCGAGACTTCCGCGCGCCAGCTCTGGATGTAGCCATCGCGGTCGGCGGCCACCGTCGCCTGTTGTCGCTTGGCAGCTTCCGATGTCTGCTCGGCGTTGCCGAGCGCCCGGGACATCTCTGCCCAGTTGTCCTCGGCCAGAAGCGTATTGAGGCGGCTGCCCACCTGTCTTGCTTCCAGTTGCTTGCGCATCCGTTCGATCGAAGCCGCGACGGCCAGTCGCTGGCGGTAGCCGTCAGCATCGGACCGGGAACGCGAGATCACGGAACTGAGTTCATCGCTCTGCCGGTCAAAACTCGACAGCTTGGCGTCGTAGACGGCTTTTCGACGATCGAAGATTGATGCCTGCAGGGTCCAACTCGGGTCCAGACCGTCATAGCTGAAGGGCTTTCCGTCGGCTTCCGCTTTCAAACGGGCCACTTCGGCTTCAAGTGTCGAGACCTGTGTCGTCAGCGCAGCAAGGTCAGCGGAGGCGAAGGTCGCGTCGAGGCGAGCAAGCGTTTGACCGGCTCGCACGCGCTGTCCTTCGCGCACCTCGATCGAGCGGACGATCGCCGTCTCGAGCGGCTGCACCAGAATATTCGGCGATTGCGACACCACGAGCCCTCTGGTGGAGACGACCTGATCGACCGGTATGAGCCCTGAGAGTGTTATCAGGGCAACGACCATGCTTGAGATGATCCAGACCATGCCGCGCGCCATTCGTGGGACGGGCGCATTGGCGATGGCCGTCGACGGCCATTGGAATTCCAGGATGACGGGCATCGTCGGATCGCTCGGCTCTGTCCGGCGCCGGACGGGAAGACTGGAATGGGTGATGCTGCTCATGGGCGCCCCGAAGCCGATGCTCACACAAGTCTCGGCGGCACAGCGGCCAGACGAGCTTGGCGATTGTCAAGATGCCGGTTCTGCTGCATCCAAAGCTGGCGGTAGAGCGCGCATCGTTCGAGCAGGGTCGCATGCGGCGCGACATCGAGGACCTGGCCCTGATCCATGACCAGGATCTGGTCGCATTCGGTCAGCGAGGAAAGCCGGTGCGAAACAATAATCATCGTGCGGCCCCTGGCGATGCGCATGAGATTGGCGCTGACCACCGCCTCGCTCTCCGGATCAAGCGCGCTGGTCGCCTCGTCAAGGATCATGACGGTCGGATCGTGGATGAGCGCGCGCGCAATCGCCAGCCGCTGCTTTTGACCACCCGACAGGTTGGGCGAACCTTCCTCAATATAGGTGTCATAGCCGTTGGGCATGCGTTCGATGAATTCTTCGGCGCCGGCAAGGTGAGCGCCTCGCATGGCGTCGGAAAGGGTCAGGCCGGGGCGCCCGGCGATGATGTTGTCTCGAATCGACCCGCGGAAAAGGAAATTGTCCTGGAGGACCACGCCGAGCCCCTGGCGAAGGTGACGCAGGTTGATTTCCTTGAGGTCGACGCCATCCAGCTTGAGAAAACCGCTGTAATCGCGATTGATCCCCTGCAGAAGCCGCGCAATTGTCGATTTCCCCGAACCGCTGCGCCCGACGATGCCGAACATCGTCCCTGCTGGAATGTCGAAGTTGACCCGGTCAAGCGCTGGCGTGTTGGTGCCGATGTAGGTGAAGGTCAGATCACGGAAACTGATCTCGCCAACGAGCTTCGGTCTCAGACCTGTGGAATTCGAACTGCTTTCCAGGGGCCGGTTGAGGACGGATCCTGCCTCGCTGATTGCCGCCCCTACCTCCTCGAAGTCCTCGACCAGTCGAGCAAGACCGACGAGAGGCTGTGCGACGCGTTGGGCGATCATCATGAATGCGAACAAGCTGCCGACCATGTAGCCAGACGTGTCGCTCATCGCGAGATAAGCTCCGATCAGCATGGTGCCGAGGACCATCGCACGCTCGATTGGCGTGACAAGCGTCTGCGGCCAGTTGGCAAGCTGCCCGAAGGCAAGGCGCGCCCTGCCCGCTTCCGCCACCCGCTCGTCCCAAAGCGCCCTGCGTTGCGGTTCGAGACCGAGCGCCTTCACCGTCTTGATGCCGACGACGGTTTCGCCGAGCGCCGCCGCCTTCCAGGTCTCGGCATCGACCACTTGCTGGTAGCGGCGGCGCAACGGCGCGAGAAAGGCGAAGATGATCAACATAATCACGCCCGCGCAGGCAAGCACCATCCAGCCCAGCGTGGCGTTGATATAGAACATCACCGGGATCAGCACGCAGAGCGTGATCAGATCCAGGAACGTGCTGAGGAGTTTTCCGGTGAGGAATTCGCGGATGCGATAGATCTGCGCGAGATGGTACATCGTCTCGCCGGCCGGATGACGCTCGAAATAATCAAGCGGCAGACGCAGGAGCCTGCTGAAAACATGCAAGTTCAGTTTGGTATCCAGGCGGGCGCCGACGACGTTGATGATCAGCCGTCGGGCGTGACCGAGGAGCGTCTCGTAAACGAACAGGACGGCAATTGTGGCCGACAGGAGCACGAGGGTTGAAACGCTGTTGAACTGCAGCACCTTGTTGACCAGTGTCATGACCATGAGAGGCGGCAGAACGGTAAGGAGGCTGAGCGTGAACGAGGCGATACCGATGTCACGCATAGAACGGCTTTCGAACCGTACCAGGTCGATCAACCAACCGAGGGTGAAAGGCGCATCGGCCGCGATATAGGATCGCGCTGGACGCAACAGCACGGCCTCACCCGCCCACACCTGCGACAGCCGCAACTCGTCGATGGCGATGGCTTCGGCATCCTCGGGCGCATCCGCACTTTTGAGGAAGACGACATTCCGCTCTGGACTGGCCCCGGTGAGGAGACCTGCGCCACCGTCATTGAACAGCAGGACGACCGGTCCCGTGTGCTCGAAGCGCAGAAGATGCGACCAGCGGATGCGAAGCGCACGCGACCACATGCCGCCGTTCTGGGCCCATTGCGAGAGATCGGTCGCGTTTGGAACCGGGCTTGCGCTCGCCACCTTGAACTCGTTCGGGTCGAGTTCGACGCCATGGTAGCGGGCGACCCGTAGCACCGCCTTGAGGCGCGGGGCAATCCGGTCGAACTCGGCGGGTCCGCCGGGTGCCCTCCCCGCCTCGCTCTGGCTGCCAACCTTGCCCGTCGCCTCCGCGTCCACGCGGATCGAGGTTGGCCGTGCATCGGCGTTCAGAGGTATGCTCACCATGCACTTCCCCTCCGGCCCACAAGCGAGGGTTCAAGGATGCTCCGGGCAAGCCGTCCCAGCCGGGACTGCTGACAAAACCCACTATATTCCAAATAGGCCAGCCGCACGGGCCCTTTGCCCGCCTGGAAATGGTGAACGCGCGGCACTTGCGTTCCCGCAAGGGCCGCGCGTTCTTTCTTCAACCTGGACTCAGTCATTAGGTTTCAGAATATCCTTCATTGCCTTCTTCAGCGTGTCGTCGGTGTTAGTGTATCCGGCGCCTTGCTTGCCCTTGTCAGAAGTCAAGTCGGACGTTGCACCGGATGTCTTGTTCTGGTTCGGACTAAGGCCCTTGATCGTATTGAGAACGTTCAAGAGATCGCTCGTCACCGAACCCCCAGCCAGGCCAACGAGCTGCCGGAACGAGGCTTGGCTATCGGTGTCGCTGCTGGCGGCCGGGCCCGATTGCAAGAACTGCTTGGAGTCCTTGAGTCCGATCGTATCGGCCGAGACCTTGACGTGGTTGCCGTTACCTGGCGAACCATCGTTGTCGGACCCGTCATTGCCATGCCCCTTGCCTGGGTTGCTGCTGTCGCTTCCATCAGGATCGTTGCCGCCACCGTTGTTGCCATGGTCGCGGTCACCGGTCCCGCCGCCCGAGCCAGTCGCACCTGTCGGACCTGTCGAACCGGTGGCTCCGGTTGAGCCAGTCGAACCTGTAGAGCCTGTTGCTCCAGTCGAACCGGTCGAACCTGTAGAGCCGGTCGAACCTGTCGATCCGGTCGAGCCAGTTGCTCCGGTATCACCGGTTGCACCTGTGGCGC
>NZ_RZPF01000325.1:0-6871 GCF_004022735.1 Mesorhizobium sp. M7A.F.Ca.AU.001.01.1.1 | reverse complement strand
CCATCATCTGGACCGCGATGCCGAGTTCCTGATCGAGCTGCCGGAGCGGATCGAAATCCATCGGATACTTGTCGATCGTCGGGGACTGCGCTGAGCGCCCATCGGTGGTTCGCAACCTCTTCTTCTTCGCGGTGATGTCGCTGATCTGGGTGCTGACCTGGGCCGCGATCAAGCTCGGTCTCAATGACGCGCCTCCGCTCCTGCTGGCGGCTGCACGCTATTTGCTGACCGCTTTGGCGGCAGGAGCCTGGCTCTTCGGCGAGGCGGTCGGCTGGGCTGAAATCACCGGTGCGATCCTCCTGCTGGCGGCGGCTGCGATCGCGCTACTCAGGCCGCTGGGCGAAAATCGCGGGCGACCACATTGTCGGCCGGCCTCCTGACCTGCCGACCTCGAGCGGCGAAGCGATAGGCCCGCAATCCGTCCGCAGCTATCGCCGTCCGAAAAGCCGTTCGATATCCGCTAGCTTGAGTTCGATATAAGTGGGGCGGCCGTGGTTGCAGGTGCCGGAGCCGGGCGTCGCCTCCATCTGCCGCAGCAGCGCGTTCATCTCCTCGGCCTTGAGCAGGCGGCCGGAGCGCACAGAGCCGTGGCACGCCATGGTCGCGGCTATCTTGTCCAGCCGCTCCTTCAGCGTGTCGACCGTGTCGTTGTCGGCGATCTCGTCGGCGAGGTCGCGCACCAATTGCTGGACATTGGCCTCGCCCAGCATCGACGGCGTCTCGCGCACCGCGACAGCGCCGGGGCCAAAGCGCTCGATGCCGAGACCGAAGCGGGCCAGCGTTTCCGAATGCAGCGCAAGCCGCTCGGCATCCTCTTCCGGCAGGTCGATGATTTCGGGCAGAAGTAGCATCTGCGAGGGCACCGGGCGCGAATGCAGCGCATTCTTCAGCGCCTCGTAGACCAGCCGTTCATGCGCCGCATGCTGGTCGACGATGATGAGCGAATCCCTGGTCTGGGCGACGATGTAGTTCTCATGCACCTGGGCGCGCGCCGCGCCCAGCACCGCGCCGAGCAACGTCTCGGCCGCTTCATCCTGCCCTGCGCGTGCATCGGCGCTGGCAAGCGGACCGGCATCGAAAGCCGCTTGCTCGCTTTCTCGCAAGCCGCGCTGCTCGAAGCCCGCACCATCGAAACCCATATCGAGCGGCCGCTGCGGCGATCGGGCAGGATCGAAGCCGGACGGACCCGACGCGCGGTAGGCCGCGTCGTAGCTGCGGTGGCCGTTTGCCGGTCCGCCGTGGCCGTAGGATGCGGCCCCTGGCCGGAACGCCGCCATCATGCCGGCGGCACCCGTGGTGGCGGCGCGGACGCCGGCATCGGCCAGTGCCTGTCGGATGGCCCCGACGATCAATCCGCGCACAAGGCCGGGATCGCGGAAGCGCACATCGGCCTTGGCTGGATGGACGTTGACGTCGACGATGGCCGGATCGAGCGTCAGGAACAGCACCGTCACCGCATGGCGGTCGCGCGGCAGGACGTCGGCATAGGCGCCGCGTATGGCGCCGGCGATCAGCTTGTCGCGCACCGGGCGGCCGTTCACATAGGCATATTGCTGCAGCGCGTTGGCGCGGGTGAAGGACGGGATCGACGCGTGGCCGGTCAGATGCACGCCATCGCGCATCGCGTCGAGGGCAATCGAATTGTCGGGAAAATCGGTGCCCATCACCTGGGCGACACGACGCAGGCTGCCTTCCGCGCTGTCGTCCGCCGCCGGCAATTCCAGTGTCGAGCGGTCCGAGCCGGCCAGCGTGAAGCGCACGGCGGGGAAGGCGATGGCGATGCGCTTGACCACATCGCTGGTGGCCGAGCTTTCGGCGCGCTCGCCCTTCATGAACTTCAATCGGGCCGGCGTTGCGAAGAACAGGTCGCGCACCTCGACCGTGGTGCCGCGATTGGCCGCCGCCGGCCTGACAGGCAGGACGCGGCCACCCTCGATGCCGATCTCGGCGGCGCTGCCGCTTGCTGCCGTGCGCGAGCGGATCGAAAGTCGCGACACCGAGCCGATCGACGGCAGCGCTTCGCCGCGGAAGCCCAGCGAGCGAATGTCGTTGATATCCTCGGTGAGCTTGGAGGTGCAGTGACGTGCGATCGCCAGCGCCAGCTCCCGTTCGGGAATGCCGGAGCCGTCATCGGTGACGCGGATCAGGTTCAGCCCGCCGCCCGATGTGACGATCTCGACGCGCGAAGCACCGGCATCGAGCGCATTCTCGACCAGTTCCTTGACCACGCTCGCCGGACGCTCGATGACTTCGCCGGCGGCGATCTGGTTGATCATCGTTTCGGAAAGCTGGCGGATGGGCATGGCGGCACTATAGGCGGATTCGCGTCGCGCGGGAGGGGCAGAATTGCGCCAGCGGTGGATCAGTGGAAAACGACTTATGCCTGCGCCGCCAGCCAGTCGCGCACCTTGCGGGCGTTGTCGCTGAGCTCCCGGTTCTTCGGCCAGACGACATAGAAGGCCTTGCCGGTCTTCAGCACATGATCCGTCACCGGCACCAGCAGGCCCGACGCCAGCAGCCGCTCGGCGAGATGCCGCCAGCCGAGCGCGATGCCTTGGCCTTCCATGACACCTTGGATCACCAGGCCGTAGTCGTTGATGCGCAGGCCGCGCGCGGTATCGCTGAGATTGGCGCCCGCAGACTGGAACCATTCGTCCCAACTGGCCGCCTCGCGATACGGCTCCTCCAGATGGATGAGGCGGTGCGTGGCCAATTCGGCAGCGGATCTGGGCAGGCCGAACTTTGCCGCATAGCTGGTGCCGGCGACGGGAAATATCTCCTCGTCAGCCAGCGGCAACGAATGATAGTCCGGCCAGTCCCGCGGCGCGCCGCCGCGCACGCCGAGCGGAATGCCTTCCGCGATGATGTCGAGGTCGCGGTCGGCGGTCTGGATACGCAGGTCAATGCCCGGCAGCTCGTCACGGAACTGCTGCAGGCGCGGCATCATCCAGAACGAACCGAACGCGGTCGAGGCGGCCAGCGTGACATGACCGCCGGTCGCCTGCAGGCGCAGATCCTCCGCCGATTTGCGGATGTGCGAAAGGCCGAGCGAGACGTCGGCATGGAAGCGCTCGCCGGCCTCGGTCAGGAGCACCTGGCGGTGGCGGCGCTGGAACAGCTTGGCGCCGAGCTGTTCTTCCAGTCCGCGCACGGCATAGGAGACGGCGGCCTGCGTCATGCCCAGCTCGCGCCCGGCGGCGGTGAAGCTCGACAGCCGCCCGGCCGCCTCGAAGACGATCAGGCTGCCGGCCGAAGGCAGAAGGTGGCGCAAGCTTCGCATAAGCTGAGCTTATACAAGAGATCAGGATTTTCCAGCGTCACATCACCATTTTGTCGCGCTAGGCTCCTTCATGAGTGGAATGGAGTTGCCATGAACGCACCGGCCCCCGAAGTGACCGAACATGCCAACCGCCGCAGTGGCGGCCGCCTGGGGCGCAAGGCCCTGCGCGGAGCTCCCGTAACGTCGTTCCCGACGCTGGTCCGCCAGATCCCCGTCTACCAGATGGTCCCCGATGAGGCGGTCGAACTGATCCACGAGGAGTCGCTCTTGATCCTCGAAGAGGTGGGCTGCGAGTTCCGCGACGACGAGGCGATCGCACTGTGGAAGGCGGCGGGCGCGGATGTCTCGGAAACCCGTGTGCGGATCGACCGGGCCCTGCTGATGGAACTGGTGTCGAAGGTCCCGTCGGAGTTCACGCTCAATGCGAGGAATCCGCAGCGCACGGTGCGGGTGGGCGGCAACAACACCATCTTCGTGCCGATGTATGGCGCGCCCTATGTTCGCGATCTCGACAACAACAGGCGTTACGGCACGCTCGCCGACCTCAACAATTTCCACAAACTCGCCTACATGGCGCCGGCGCTGCATTCATCGAGTTCGGTCATTTGCGAGCCGATGGAAATCGCGGTACCGAAGCGTCACCTCCACATCATCCATTCCGCGCTTAAGCATTCCGACAAGCCGTTCATGGGCATCGTCACGTCCAAGGAGCGGGCGGAAGACACGATGGCGATGGCAGGCATCGTGTTCGGAGAGGATTACGTCCGCGACAATCCTGTCCTGGTGTCGATCACCAACTGCAATTCGCCGCTGGTGTGGGACGCCACCATGCTGGACGCGATGAAGGTCTATGCGCGAAGCAACCAGCCGCTGATCCTCGCACCCTTTGCACTGTGCGGCGCCTCGACTTCGGCGTCCGCCGTGGGCGCTGTGGCACAGGTCAATGCGGAAGCGCTGGCGGGCGTCGCCTTCACGCAACTGCTGCGCCCAGGCTCGCCGCAGATCTACGGACAGTTCATGGTCACGGTGGACATGAAGACCGGTGCTCCGATGGGCGGCACGCCCGAGGCGGCGCAGATGATGTATCTGATGGGAGCGCTGGCACGGAAATACCGGCTGCCGTGGCGCACCTCCGGCTTCCATGTCGGGTCGAAGCTCAACGACGCCCAGGCTGGTTACGAGGCGAACATGCTGATGCATGCCGCCATCCTCGCCGGCGCCAACTACATCTGGCACTCCGCCGGATGGCTCGAGGCCGGCCTGACCTGCGGCTATTCGAAATTCGCCACCGACTGCGAACAGCTCATCGGCTGGTACAAATATGCCGGCGGCCTGCCGTTCGACGATTTCAAGGAAGCCATGGCGGCAATCCGCGAGGTGGGACCGCAGGGCCATTTCCTCGGTACCCAGCACACGCTGGAACATTTCGAATCCGCCTTCTTCATGCCCTCGATCATGGACTTCAATTCGTTCGAACAGTGGAAGGCAGAAGGGGCGAAGGACCACGACACGCGCGGCCGCGAGAAGGCGCGCAACATGCTGGCGGATTACGAGGAGCCGAAGCTCGACGAAGGCATCGCCGATGGCCTGATGGATTTCATCGCGCGGCGCGAGGAGAGGCTGCCGGACAGCGTCAGTTGAGGCGAAGAACCAAGATCAAAGGGAACCAGACGGGAGGAAAAAATGGCATTCTTCAGAAGCAGTGGCGATCGCGTGCCGAGCGCTATCGAGGCAATGGCGGTCGAAGCACGCGCGGGTCGTGTCGACCGGCGCGAGTTCCTGGCGCTGGCAAGCGCCTTCGGCGCATCGACGGCTCTTGCCTATGGCATGATCGGCCTTGCCGTGCCGGATCGGGCCTTGGCCGAAGAGCCGAAGAAAGGCGGAACGCTGCGCGTCTCGATGTCGGTGAAGGGACAGAAGGATCCGCGCACTTACGACTGGGTGGAACTGGCGAACATTTCGCGCTGCTGGCTGGAGCCGCTTGTCCGCTATACCAGGCAATTCACCTTCGAGCCGGTCCTGCTCGAAAGCTGGGATATCAACGACGACGCCACCGAATACGTGCTGCATGTGCGCAAGGGCATCACGTGGAACAATGGCGATGCCTTCAACGCCGATGACGTCGCTCACAATCTGACCCGCTGGTGCGAGAAGAATGTCGCCGGCAATTCCATGGCCGCCCGGGTCGGCGCGCTGATCGACGCAAAGACCGGCAAGGCCAGGGATGGCGCGATCACCAAGGTCGACGACAATACGGTCAAGCTGAAGTTAAGCGAACCAGACATTTCGCTGATCCCGAATTTCACCGACTATCCGGCGCTCGTCGTCCATCGCAGCTTCGATGCCGACGGTGCCGATCCGATCAAGAAGCCGATCGGCACGGGACCGTTCGAACTGGTCTCCTACGATGTCGGCCAGAAGGCGGTCGTCAAGCGTCGTGAGAATGGCAAATGGTGGGGTGGTGAGGCGCCGCTCGACAGCGTCGAGTTCGTCGACTACGGCACCGATTTCAACGCCACCGTGAACGCGTTCGAATCCGGTGAGATCGACCTCAATTTCGAGTCGCCCGCCGACTTCATCGACATTCTCGACAAGATGGATCTGGTGAAATCGGAGGTGGCGACGGCGACGACGCTGGTTGCCCGCACCAACATCACCCACAAGCCCTACGACGACAAGCGGGTGCGCAACGCCCTGCAAATGGCCGTCGACAACAATGCGGTCCTCGAACTCGGTTATGCCGGGCGAGGCACCCCTGGTGAAAACCACCACGTCGCCCCGATCCATCCGGAATACTATGCGCTGCCCAAGAAGACACGCGACGCCGCCGGCGCCAAGAAGCTGATGGCGGAAGCCGGACAGGCCGACTTCGAGCATGAGCTGATCACCATCGAGGACGATTGGCAGAAGAATACCGGCGACGCCATTGCCGGCCAGTTGCGCGATGCCGGGATCAAGGTGAAGCGCACGGTGCTGCCGGGTTCGACCTTCTGGAACGACTGGACGAAATATCCCTATTCGATGACGATCTGGTACATGCGCCCGCTTGGCGTGCAGGTGCTGGCGCTCGGCTATCGCACCGGCGAGGCCTGGAATGAATCGGCATATTCCAACCCCGATTTTGATGCCAAGCTCAAGCAGGCGCTTTCGCTCATCGACGTGGAGAAACGACGCGAGGTCATGAAGGATGTCGAGCAGATCCTGCAGGATTCGGGCGTCATTATTCAGCCCTTCTGGCAGAAGCTCTACAGCCACATGAGCAAGAAGGTGAAGAACTATGGTGTCCACCAGACATTCGAGATGGACCTTCAGAACGTCTGGCTGGACGGCTAAAACAAGGTGCTGCAGGACTTCATGAGCCGCAAAAAAGCCGATATGCAGGATACGTGGTGTTGATAGGCTCAAGCCGTCAAAAGCCGGAGATTCTGCATGCGACTGACAGTGATCGTTGCCGCCCTTTCGATAGCCCTGCCGGCCGGAGCCGTCGCCGGACCGGCGTCCGACGCGGTGAAGTTCTTCTATGCCCCGGCGGTCAAGTTCGAGGCCGACGAACAATATCGGGACCGGTTCACCGAACCGGTGACGAAACTG
>NZ_RZPF01000324.1:0-6883 GCF_004022735.1 Mesorhizobium sp. M7A.F.Ca.AU.001.01.1.1 | reverse complement strand
GGCCTGGAGCGCATGGCCTCCATCCTGCAAGGGGTGGAAAGCGTCTTCGAGACCGATCTGTTCCGTCACCTGATCGACGCGGCCTCGTCCGCGATCGGGCATGATCCCGACAAGGAGACGGTCGCCTCCTACCGAGTCATTGCCGATCATCTGCGCTCGTCCTCCTTCCTGGTCGCCGATGGCGTGCTGCCCTCGAACGAAGGCAGGGGCTACGTCCTGCGCCGCATCATGCGCCGCGCCATGCGCCATGCGCAGCTGCTCGGTGCCAACGAACCGCTGATGTGGAAGCTGGTGCCGGCGCTGGTGCGCGAAATGGGCCAGGCCTATCCGGAACTGCTGCGCGGCGAACAATTGATCACCGAGACGCTGAAGCTCGAGGAGACCAGGTTTCGCAAGACGCTGGTGCGCGGCCTCGGCCTGCTTTCCGAGGCGACCGAAACGCTGCATGCCGGCGACATGCTGGATGGCGAGACGGCCTTCAAGCTCTACGACACCTATGGCTTCCCGCTCGACCTGACGCAGGACGCACTGCGCCAGCGCAGCATCTCGGTCGATATTGCCGGCTTCACCAACGCGATGGAGCAGCAGAAGGCCGAGGCGCGCAAGCATTGGGCCGGGTCCGGCGACGCCGCCACCGAGACCATCTGGTTCTCGGTGCGCGAGAAGGCCGGCGCCACCGAGTTCCTCGGCTATGAGACTGAAGCTGCGGAAGGCATCATCCAGGCGCTTGTCCGGGACGGCAAGGCTGTCGACGGCGCCGGCAAGGGCGACGCGGTGGCGATCGTCGTCAACCAGACGCCGTTCTATGCCGAGTCCGGCGGCCAGATGGGCGACACCGGCGTCATCTCCGGCGAGGGGTTCTCGATCGAGGTTTCGGATACGCAGAAGAAGGCCGACGGGCTGTTCGTGCATATCGGCAAGGTGGCCAGCGGCACCGTCAAGACGGGCGCGGCTGTCGAGCTGAAGGTCGATCATGCAAGGCGCTCGAGGCTGCGCGCCAACCATTCCGCGACGCATCTGATCCATGAGGCGCTGCGCGAAGTGCTGGGCAGCCATGTCGCACAGAAGGGCTCGCTGGTCGCGCCCGAGCGCCTGCGCTTTGACATCTCGCACAACAAGCCGATTTCGGCCGAAGACCTCGAAGAGGTCGAGCGCATGGCCAACGAGATCGTCGTCCAGAACGGCCCGGTGACCACGCGCCTGATGTCGGTCGACGATGCCATCGCCGAGGGCGCCATGGCGCTGTTTGGCGAAAAGTACGGCGACGAAGTGCGCGTCGTGTCGATGGGCACCGGCCTGCACGGCGCCAAGGCGAACCGGCCCTATTCGGTCGAGCTCTGCGGTGGCACCCATGTCCGGGCGACCGGCGACATCGGCCTGGTGCGTGTCGTGTCGGACAGCGCGGTCGCCGCCGGCGTGCGCCGCATCGAGGCATTGACGGGCGAAGCCGCGCGCAAACATCTCGACGAGCAGGACAGGCGTTTGAAGGCGACGGCAGCCGTGTTGAAGATTTCGCCGGCCGATGTACCGGCGCGCGTCGAGACGCTGCTCGAAGAGCGCAAGAAGCTCGAAAAGGAACTGACCGAAGCGCGCAAGAAGCTGGCATTGGGCGGCGGATCGTCTGCCGATGCTCCAGCCGCCAATGAGACGGTCGCCGGTGTCGGCTTCCTCGGCAAGACGGTCTCAGGTGTCTCACCGAAGGACCTGAAGCCGCTGGCCGATGCCGGCAAGACGTCGCTCGGCTCCGGCGTCGTCGTCTTCGTCGGCGCCGGCGAAGACAACAAGGCAAGCGTCGTGGTGGCCGTCACCGACGACCTCGTCGGCCGCTTCAGCGCCGTCGACCTTGTCCGAGTGGCCTCGGCGGCACTCGGCGGGCAGGGCGGCGGCGGACGGCCCGACATGGCCCAGGCCGGCGGCCCCGACGCTTCCAAGGCCGATGATGCGATTGCTGCGGTAAGGGCGGCACTCGAAGCGGCGTAGGCGAGTGGACTGAATTTAAAGCAACGGTTGGAGGGACAGCGGACGTCACTTATCAGCCGATTTTTTCAGTCCGCACGAAGCTCGGCCGAGCCGCAATGCGCGCATACCAGTCCCGGATATCAGGGAACTCGGCCAGCAGATTTCGCCCCTCGGCGACCTTGACGAAATAACCGATGATCGGTGCGGCATGCAGGTCGGCCAGCGTCAGCTGGTCGCCCAGCAGCCACGGTCCCGGCGCTTTCAGCGCGGACAGCGTCCGAAGCGCTTTGCTCGCCTGAGCAAGGCCGCCGGCGATCAACGCCTCATCCGGCTGAGCCTTCTCCAGCCGCTCGACGGCGACATCCCAGACCATCGATCTGTAGGCATAGGCATCGAGCATGCCGATGATCTGGTTCATGGTTGCGCGGCCACGAGGCTCCGTCGCTTGCAGCGCTGGCCCGTCGAACGCCTCGTCAACATATCTGGCAATCGCGCTCGTCTCGAACAGCCGGAATCCGTCATGCTCGAAGGCCGGGATGCGGCCGAACGGATGATGTTCGAAATACCAGGCGGGAATCCCGTCGGCGGCAAAGACATCGACTGGCACAAGCTCGTAGTCGATGCCTTTTTCCTCAAGCACGAGGCGGACGATGCGCACATAGACGCTATAGTCCGCCCCGTAGACGATGGGCTTGCTCGACGATGTGGTGTTGACGCTATGATCGATGCGGGCGACGCTCTATTCTTTTATCTTCACAACGGGCTTGCCATCTTCGATGACGAGCGTGATCTTGCCTCCAAGCTCCGCCGGAGCGGGAGCGACATTGGCAGCTTGCACCTCAAACTTCGGCATGGAGTCCAAGAGCTCTTTGCCCTTGGTACTCTTTAGCCGTTCTTGCTGATCGAACCACATAGCCATTTACATCTACCTATTTTCGCAAATCCAGCTCATCCACGGAAGACAGATTTGCACTTCGACACGCCTCAAGTCTTTGTCGTTAACTCAGTGCTGTCGCGCACGAGATCAATATCGAGCGAAGCCTTTGGACGACATGCCTACGCCATCGCTTTCTGCAAATTCTCGTCGATCTTGTCGAGGAAACCGGTGGTCGACAGCCAGGGCTGGTCGGGGCCGATCAGCAGCGACAGGTCCTTGGTCATGAAGCCGGACTCGACCGTCTGGATACAGACCTTTTCCAGCGTGTCGGCAAAGCGCTTCAGCTCGGCATTGTCGTCGAGCTTGGCGCGGTGGGCGAGCCCCCGCGTCCAGGCGAAGATCGAGGCGATCGAATTGGTCGAGGTTTCCTCGCCCTTCTGGTGCTGGCGATAGTGGCGGGTAACGGTGCCGTGCGCGGCTTCGGCTTCCACCGTCTTGCCGTCCGGCGTCATCAGCACCGAGGTCATCAGGCCGAGTGAGCCGAAACCTTGCGCGACCGTGTCGGACTGGACGTCGCCGTCATAGTTCTTGCAGGCCCAGACATAGCCGCCCGACCATTTCAGGGCGGAGGCTACCATGTCGTCGATCAGGCGGTGCTCGTACCACAGCTTCTTCGACTTGAACTCGGTCTCGAATTCAGCCTCGTAGACCTCCTGGAAGATGTCCTTGAAGCGGCCGTCATAGGCCTTCAGGATGGTGTTCTTGGTCGACAGATAGACCGGGTAGTTGCGCAGCAAGCCGTAGTTCAGCGAGGCGCGGGCGAACTCGCGGATCGACTCATCGAGATTGTACATGGCCATGGCGACACCGGCGCCGGGCGCGTCGTACACATCGTGCTCGATCACCTGGCCGTCCTCGCCGACGAACTTGATGGTCAGCTTGCCCTTGCCGGGGAAGCGGAAATCGGTGGCGCGGTACTGGTCGCCGAAAGCGTGACGGCCGACGATGATTGGCTTGGTCCAGCCGGGCACCAGGCGCGGCACGTTCTTCATGATGATCGGCTCGCGGAAGATGGTGCCGCCGAGGATGTTGCGGATGGTGCCGTTCGGCGACTTCCACATCTTCTTCAGCTTGAACTCCTCGACGCGCTGCTCGTCAGGCGTGATCGTCGCGCATTTCACGCCGACGCCGTATTTCTTGATGGCGTTGGCCGAATCGATCGTCACCTGGTCGTTGGTGGCGTCGCGGTGTTCCACGCCGAGGTCGTAATATTCCAGCTTGAGGTCGAGATAAGGGTGGATCAGCTTGTCCTTGATGAACTGCCAGATGATGCGGGTCATCTCGTCGCCGTCGAGTTCGACGACCGGGTTCGCCACCTTGATCTTCGCCATGGAAAGAATGCCTCGTTGCTGGGATGTGGGACGGCCTTGCCCGCGTGGCGTTGGGCCGGGAGATGTCGCCCGTATATCAAAGCGCTTTTGGCCACGCAAACGGCGATCGGTCACGAATTGGAGGCCAGAGCCGTCGTCATTTGCGAATGCTTCATTTTCCCGGCCGAATATGGCAGGGGACGCTGAAATGCCGCAAACAGCAGTTCATTGACAATCATGCCCGTCACCAAAGATCCTGATAGCATTGCAGTCGCCGGCCCGGCGATCATCCTCGTCGAGCCTCAGCTTGGCGAGAACATCGGCATGGTCGCGCGCGCCATGGCCAATTTCGGTCTGTCGGAGCTGCGCCTCGTCAATCCGCGTGACGGTTGGCCGAGCGAGAAGGCACGTGCGGCGGCGAGCCGCGCCGATCATGTCATCGACGCCGTCACCGTCTTTGACGATCTGGCCTCGGCGCTCGCCGACCTGAACTTCGTCTTCGCCACCACGGCCAGGCAGCGCGACGGCTTCAAATCCGTGCGCGGGCCGGTGGAGGCGGGCAGGATGCTTCGGACCCGTCACGCAATGGGCCAGCGCACCGGCATCCTGTTCGGCCGCGAGCGCTTCGGCCTCTACAATGACGAGGTCGGCCTTGCCGACGAGATCGTCACGTTCCCGGTCGATCCCGATTTCTCGTCGCTCAACATCGCCCAGGCCGCGCTTCTGATGTCCTACGAATGGATGAAGTCCGGCCTGGAAGACGAGACCAAGACCAATTTTTCCGGCCCGGACATGAAGCCGGCAAGCAAGGAGGAATTGCACGGCCTGTTCGCCTATCTCGAAGGCGCACTGGAAGCGCGCGGCTATTTCCGGCCGGCACCGAAGAAGCCGAAAATGATCGACAATCTGCGTGCGGTGCTGACGCGCGCCGGTTTTGCCGAACCGGAGCTGAAGGTGCTGCGCGGCATCATCTCGTCGCTCGACAGGTTTTCGCCGGCGATGCCGCGCGGCGACGGGTCCCCTGGCGATGATCCACGGCGCTTGCCCGCGGCCGCCGCGCGAGCCCGCAAGGCGGAAGCGGCGCGCCTTGCCGGCGCCGGCAAGGACGATGACATACCGCCGCTTGGCGGAAAAGGAACCGACAATGACTGAGCGGCCGATCCTGATGTTCGATTCGGGCATCGGCGGGCTCACCGTACTGCGCGAGGCGCGCGTGCTGATGCCCGACCGCCGTTTCATCTATGTCGCCGACGACGCTGCGTTTCCCTATGGCGCCTGGGAAGAGCCGGCGCTGAGGGTGCATATCCTTGAATTGTTCGGCAAACTGCTTGAGCGGTTTGCGCCGGCCATTTCGGTCATCGCCTGCAACACCGCCTCGACGTTGGTGATCGACGCGCTGCGCGACAGATTTCCCGAGCATCCTTTTGTCGGCATGGTGCCTGCGATCAAGCCGGCGGCGGAACGCACGCGCTCAGGGCTGGTTTCGGTGCTGGCGACGCCTGGCACCGTCAAGCGCCAGTACACGCGCGACCTGATCAGCAAATGGGCGCAGAAATGCCATGTCCGCCTGGTCGGCAGCGACAGGCTGGCGGGACTGGCTGAGATCTACATGCGTGAGGGCTTCGTCGATGAGGAGGCGGTGCGCGCCGAGATCACGCCATGCTTCGTCGAACGTGATGCGCTGCGTACGGATATCGTCGTGCTCGCCTGCACACACTACCCCTTTCTGGCCAATCGTATGCGCAAGACGGCGCCTTGGCCGGTCGACTGGCTCGACCCCGCCGAAGCGATCGCGCGCCGGGCGCTGTCGCTTCTCGCCGACATCGATCCGAGCGGTCGTGGCGAGATGTTGCCTGAAGGGCCCGACCTTGCCGTCTTCACATCGAAAAGAGCCGATTTCCCCACCCGCCGCCTGATGCAGGGGTTCGGGTTGGCGATGTCGTGATTGCGAAGCGGAACATCACGGCAGTCGTTGCGTTTTTCTCCTGATGCCAACGGGAGAAAGAGCCATGCCAGCCACCTCGAAAGCCCAGCAGAAAGCCGCCGGCGCGGCTCTGTCGGCCAAGCGCGGCGAGACCAAGAAGAGCGAACTCCAGGGCGCTTCCAAGGGAATGTACGAATCGATGAGCGAAAAGCAGCTCGAGGAATTCGCCGAGACGAAGCGCAAGGGCCTGCCGGAGAAGAAGTCGAAAGGCTAGAGTGCAGTCCGCCGTTCAAGGGAAACGCCGAAGAACACGAGCCGGAATCAAAAGCCCGCGGCCAAACCGCAGGCTTCGAAATGATGTCGGCCGCCTGATTGCAGCCTACCAGCGCCCTCTGCACTGCTTGATCTTGTAGCGGATGACCTTCTTGTGGCCGTGCCGCCAGATAATTTTCTTCTTGATCACGATGCGGCAAGCCTGGTGGTGCCGGTGCCCTTGCCAATGCCTGGCCTCAGCCGGCTCCGGTGTCATGACCGCCATGGATCCCGCCAACACAGCGGCTCCTGTCAGGGTAAGGAAGAATTTCTTCATGCGAATGTAGCTCCTCTGCTCCGGTCCCTTCCTGATGCCGCTGGCGCAACCTCCCGCCACATCCGGCACTGTACTCAACCCAGAGACGCTATATCGTCGCCATGGCCTACGCCAGCCACAAGCTTGACACCGGTTAAATCTCCGTTTAATCAGCGCGCTAACAC
>NZ_RZPF01000323.1:0-6895 GCF_004022735.1 Mesorhizobium sp. M7A.F.Ca.AU.001.01.1.1 | reverse complement strand
AATTGACCGTCGGCGGCTCGGCCGATCTGCCGCACTCGAATCTGACGATCACCAAGGGCATGAACCGCATTGCGCCGAGTGACTATGCCGGCCGCTACATTCACTACGGCATTCGTGAACACGGCATGGCGGCCGCCATGAACGGCATCGCGCTGCATGGAGGGTTCGTGCCCTATGGCGGTACGTTCCTGTGCTTCGCCGATTATGCGCGCGGCGCGATGCGGCTCTCGGCGCTCATGGGCCAGCGCGTCATCTATGTGATGACACACGATTCCATCGGCCTCGGCGAGGACGGCCCGACGCACCAGCCGGTCGAGCACCTGGCGATGCTGCGTGCCACGCCCAATCTCAACGTCTTCCGTCCGGCGGATGTCATCGAAACGGCGGAGTGCTGGGAACTCGCGCTGAAGAGCAAGGATCGGCCGAGCGTGCTGGTGCTGTCGCGCCAGAACCTGCCGATGCTGCGTCGGTCGCACAGTGACGAGAACCGCTCCCGCCAGGGTGCCTACGTCCTGCGCGAACCAGCCGAGCACCGTGCCGTCACCCTGATCGCCACCGGCTCGGAGGTCGAGATCGCGGTTGCTGCCGCCGAAAGGCTGGAGACCGAGCATGGCGTCGCCGCCGCCGTCGTGTCGATGCCGTGCTGGGAGCTTTTCGAGGAGCAGGAAAGAGCCACCCGCAAGGCCGTCCTCGGCTCGGCGCCGCGCGTCGCGGTCGAAGCGGCAGCCCGGCTGGGCTGGGACCGCTGGATCGGCGAGACCGGCGCTTTCGTCGGCATGACCGGCTTCGGCGCCAGCGCCCCTGCCCCCGACCTCTACCGGCATTTCAACATAACGTCCGAAGCGGTTGCTGCAGCGGCGCTGAAGCTCATCATCTAGGAGGATTCACAATGGCTCGCATCACCCTTCGCCAGCTTCTCGACCATGCCGCCGAGCACGGCTACGGCGTACCGGCATTCAACATCAACAACATGGAACAGGGCCTCGCCATCATGGAAGCGGCCAAGGCCTGCGACGCGCCTGTCATCATCCAGGCTTCGCGTGGCGCCCGGACCTATGCCAACGACATCATGCTGGCCAAGATGATGGAGGCGCTGACCGAAATCCACCCAACCATCCCGCTATGCATCCATCAAGACCACGGCAACAGCGAGGCCACCTGCCTTTCCGCGATCCGCCACGGCTTCACCTCGGTGATGATGGACGGATCCTTGATGGCGGACGCCAAGACGCCGGCAAGCTACGACTACAACGTCGCCATAACCGAACGCGTCGCACGTATGGCGCATTGGGTCGGCGCTTCCGTCGAAGGCGAACTGGGCGTGCTCGGCTCGCTGGAAACCGGCCAAGGCGAGGCCGAGGATGGCCACGGCGCCGAGGGCGCGCTCTCCCACGACCAGCTCCTGACCGATCCCGATCAGGCGGTCGACTTCGTGACCGCAACCCAAGTCGACGCGCTGGCGATTGCCTGCGGCACCTCGCACGGTGCCTACAAATTCACCCGCAAGCCGGACGGCGACATCCTGGCCATGCAGGTGATCGAGGCGATCCACGAGAAGCTGCCCAACACGCATCTGGTCATGCACGGCTCTTCCTCTGTGCCGCAGGAGTTGCAGGACATCATCAACAGATACGGCGGCGAGATGCCCCAGACTTTTGGCGTCCCGGTCGAGGAGATCGAGCGCGGCATCCGCTACGGCGTGCGCAAGGTCAATATCGACACCGATTGCCGCATGGCCATGGCCGGGCAGTTCCGCCGCGTCGCGACGGAAGACCCGCGCGAGTTCGATCCCCGCAAATTCCTGAAGCCCGCCATGGATGCCTTGCGCGACCTTTGCCGGGACCGCTTCGAGCGTTTCGGTACGGCGTCCAACGCCTCGAAGATCAAGGTCATCGCCATGGACGAGATGGCGAAACGTTACGCCGCGGGAAAACTCGACCCCCAAATCGCAACCGCGAAAGCCGCCTGAGCAACAAACAGGAGACCTGTCATGAACAAGATCGACATACTGCCAGCGGGGACGCTCAAGGAAGGCAAGGAGCGCTACAAGTCAGGGGTCATCCCCTACAAGAAGATGGGCTACTGGGAGCCTGACTACAGGCCCAAGGAAACCGATCTGATCGCCATGTTCCGGATCACGCCGCAACCCGGTGTCGACCACGAGGAGGCGGCAGCCGCCATCGCCGGTGAATCCTCCACCGCGACGTGGACCGTGGTGTGGACCGACCGGCTGACAGCTTGCGAGCTCTATCGCGCCAAGGCGTTCAGATCCGAGCCGGTGCCGAACACCGGTCCCGGAACCAAGACCGAGCAACAGTACTTCGCCTACATCGCCTACGACCTCGACCTGTTCGAGCCGGGCTCGATCGCCAACCTGACCGCATCGATCATCGGCAATGTGTTCGGCTTCAAGGCAGTCAAGGCGTTGCGGCTGGAAGACATGCGTATCCCGGTGGCGTATCTCAAAACCTTCCAGGGGCCGGCGACCGGCATCGTGGTGGAGCGTGAGCGGCTCGACAAGTTCGGCCGGCCGCTGCTCGGCGCAACGACGAAGCCGAAGCTCGGCCTGTCGGGACGCAATTACGGGCGCGTCGTTTATGAAGCGCTGAAGGGCGGCCTCGACTTCGTCAAGGACGACGAGAATATCAACTCGCAGCCCTTCATGCATTGGCGCGACCGCTTCCTCTACTGCATGGAGGCCGTGAACAAGGCGTCGGCCGCCACCGGCGAGGTCAAGGGCCATTATCTCAACGTCACCGCCGGCACGATGGAGGAGATGTACGAGCGCGCCGAATTCGCCAAGCAACTTGGCTCCTGCATTGTGATGATCGATCTGGTCATCGGCTACACGGCGATCCAGTCGATGGCCAAGTGGGCACGCCGCAACGACATGATCCTGCACCTGCACCGTGCCGGCAACTCGACCTATTCGCGCCAGAAGAACCACGGCATGAATTTCCGCGTCATCTGCAAATGGATGCGCATGGCCGGCGTCGACCACATCCATGCCGGCACGGTGGTCGGCAAGCTGGAAGGCGACCCGCTCATGATCAAGGGATTTTATGACACGCTGCGCGAGGAGCGCACGCCGCAGAACCTCGAAACCGGGCTGTTCTTCGATCAGGAATGGGCCTCGCTCAACAAGGTGATGCCCGTTGCCTCGGGCGGCATCCATGCCGGCCAGATGCACCAGTTGATCCACTATCTCGGCGAGGACGTCATCCTGCAGTTCGGCGGCGGCACGATCGGCCATCCGGACGGTATCCAGGCAGGCGCGACGGCCAATCGCGTCGCCTTGGAAGCGATGATCCTGGCCCGCAACGAGGGGCGCGATTATTTGCGCGAAGGGACCAAGATCCTCGAACAGGCGGCCAGATGGTGCACGCCGCTGAAGGCTGCCCTGGAGACCTGGAAGGACGTCACCTTCAACTACGAATCGACCGACACGGCCGACTTCGTGCCAACCGCAACGCCCAGCTTCTAGACGAAAGGAACCGTCGTCATGATGACCAATCCGGGAAACAAGGTCACACAGGGGCAGTTCTCGTTCCTGCCCGACCTGACCGACGAGCAGATTTCGGCGCAGATCAAATACGCGCTGAAGAACCATTGGGCGGTCAGCGTCGAGTACACGGACGATCCGCATCCGCGAAACACCTATTGGGAAATGTACGGCAACCCCATGTTCGACTTGAAAGATCCGGCGGGCATACTGCTCGAGGTCAATGCTTGCCGGAAAGCCTGTCCGAACATGTATGTGCGGGTAACCGCCTTCGATTCGACCAAAGGCTGGGAAGCGCCGCGCATGTCGTTCATTGTCAACCGGCCGCCCAGCGAACCCGGGTTCCGGCTGCTGCGCCAGGAGCGTGACGGCCGCAGCCAGGGTTATTCGATCGTGCCTTATGCGACCGACAGGCCCGAAGGCGAGCGGAGCTAGCCGAACCATGCTGAACGCGATGACAAAGGACGCTGCCGCACAAGACGCGACGGTTGATCTGCAGGCCGAGTTCGAGGCGTCCAACATCGACGAGGTGATGGACAAGCTCGACCGAGAACTCGTTGGCCTGAAGCCGGTCAAGACCCGCATCCGCGAGATCGCCGCCCTCCTCCTGGTCGACCGGCTTCGCCGCAGGTTCGGACTGACATCGGGCGCGCCGACGCTGCACATGAATTTCACGGGAAATCCTGGCACCGGAAAGACCACGGTGGCGCTGAGGATGGCCGAAATCCTGCATCGTCTGGGTTATGTCCGCGAAGGCCACATGGTCGCCGTGACTCGCGACGATCTCGTCGGCCAGTATGTGGGCCACACCGCGCCCAAGACCCGCGAGGTGATCAAGCGTGCCATGGGCGGCGTGCTTTTCATCGACGAGGCCTACTATCTCTACAAGCCAGAGAACGAACGCGACTACGGCCAGGAATCGATCGAAATCCTGCTGCAGTGCATGGAGAACAACCGTGACGATCTGGTTGTGATCCTTGCCGGCTACAAGAACAAGATGGACCGCTTCTTCGACAGCAATCCCGGCATGCGTTCGCGCATCGCCCACCACCTCGATTTCCCTGACTATGGCGTCAGCGAACTGAAATCGATCGCCGAGATTATGCTCGCGGAGCAGAATTATCGCCTCAGCGAGGCGGCGTCCCAGGCGCTCGAAGAGTATCTTCCGATCCGCATGAGGCTGCCGCATTTCTCCAACGCGCGTTCGGTTCGCAATGGGCTCGACCGGGCGCGGCTGCGGCAGGCCAACCGGCTTTTCGCATCGCGCAGCCGGGTGTTGACCAAGGCCGATCTTATCACCATCGAGGAATCCGACATTCGCGGCAGCCGCGTGTTCGCGGAAGGGAAACTGGAAGGCGAACCGGAGACGAAGATGCGCTGACACGACGAAGCGGCCGGCGCAGCGACCAACACCGCAGACAGAATTGGAGACGACGACCATGGTCACCGGGACAATCATCGCACCCTCCGTGCTTTCCGCGGATTTCTCGCGGCTCGGCGACGAGGTCGAAGCTGTCGTGCGGGCGGGTGCCGACTGGATCCATCTCGACGTGATGGACGGCCACTTCGTGCCCAACATCACCTTCGGTCCGCCGGTGATCAAGGCGATCCGCGACCGAACGGACAAAATCTTCGACTGCCATCTGATGATCGCGCCGGCCGACCCCTATCTGGCCGCCTTCGCCGACGCCGGTTGCGACATCATCACGGTGCATGCAGAGGCCGGGCCGCATCTCGATCGTTCCCTGCAGGCGATCAAAAATCTCGGCAAGAAGGCCGGCGTATCGCTGAATCCTTCGACGCCGGAGAGCGTCATCGAATATGTGCTCGACAGGCTCGATCTGGTGCTTCTGATGACGGTCAATCCAGGCTTCGGCGGCCAGGCCTTCATTTCCGCGGTCATCGAGAAGATCAGGCGAATCAAGGCATTGGTTGGCCACCGCCCGATTGACATCGAAATCGATGGCGGCGTCACGGCCGAAACCGCCCCGCTGGTCGCCGCGGCCGGCGCCAATGTGCTGGTCGCCGGGTCGGCCGTGTTCAAGGGGGGCACCGAGGCGGCCTACCGCGCCAACATTGGAACCATCCGACAGGCGGCCGACGGTGCGATCCGGAAAGCCGCGTAAACCATTTCATCGGAGGCAAGCATGGCGGCCGTTCCCCCTGTCTGCGATTTCGGCTGGCGCGCGATCGATGCCGTTTTGCCCGGCGTCGAAGGCAGGTCGCATTCGATCCTCAGCCAGGCCGGCCCGAACGGCCTGGTCGTGGCCTTCATCTGCAATCACTGCCCTTATGTGAAGGCGGTGATTTCACGTATCGTGCGCGATGCCAACGACCTCAAGGCCGAAGGTATCGGCTTTGTCGCAATCAACTCGAACGATGCCGACACCTACCCGGAGGATTCCTTCGACCAAATGAAGCTCTTCGCCACGACGAACGGCTTCAGCTTCCCTTACCTGCACGACCAGCGCCAAACTGTAGCGCGCGATTACGTGGCGGTGTGCACTCCCGATTTCTTCGGGTTCAACAGCGAGTTGGGATTGCAATATCGCGGTCGGCTGGACGCCTCGCGACGAGAAGCCGGAGCGCCCGGGCTGAGACGCGATCTGTTCGAGGCGATGAAGCAGGTTGCCCGAACCGGCGACGGGCCGCTGGACCAGGTCGCCTCGATCGGCTGCTCGATCAAGTGGAAGGATGACGCATGAACGTCGGCGCAGGTAGGCCGCTTCGATCGCCGAAGGCGATCCTGTTCGACCTCGACGGCACGCTGGTCGACTCGGCACCGGACATAGCGGCCGCCGTCAACGAATTGCTGGCCAGCCGCGATCTGCCGCCGCTGCGCCTGGACCGGGTCAAGGCCATGATCGGCGGCGGTGTCAGGAAACTGATCGAGCGAGCCTTCGCGGCATCGGGAGCGCCACTGCTCGGCAACGCTCTCGATGAGGCAAACCGCGTCATGGCGCCTATCTACCGCCGGCACCTGACCGGCCTGACAAGGCTGATGCCTGGCGTCAGGGAGGCCCTCACCCACTTTCATTTGGGCGGAGTAAGCATGGGGGTGGCAACCAACAAACCGCAGTTGGCGACCCGCGAAATCCTGCTTCATTTCGGATTGACGGAATATTTCGGTGCGATCGTCGGCGGAGACGCGGTGACATACCTGAAACCGGCGCCCGATGCCCTGCTGCTGGCGTTGGCACAACTAGGCGTCGACCCGGGTGACGCGCTGCTGGTCGGAGACAGTGGCGCTGACCTGGGCGCCGCACGCGCCGCCGGCATGCCCGTCATTCTGCTGCGTGGCGGCTACAGCCACATTCCGGTGGAAGAGCTTGGCGCCGATCTTGTTTGCGACAGCCTTTTCGATCACGCATCGGCTTGCAGCCCCTGCATTGC
>NZ_RZPF01000322.1:0-6898 GCF_004022735.1 Mesorhizobium sp. M7A.F.Ca.AU.001.01.1.1 | reverse complement strand
CCGTCCAGGATGCGGCCATCGTGATGAAGGGAGCCTGAGATGAATTTCGATCCACGTTTTTCCGGACGTAAATTCGCCTCCGTCGGCACACGTCCGATCCGTCCCGACGGCATCGACAAGGTGACGGGCCGCGCGCGCTACGGCGCCGACTTCAACATGGCCGGCCAGCTGGTCGGGCGCGTTCTGAGAAGCCCGCACGCCCACGCCAGGATCGTCAAGATCGACACGTCGAAAGCGGAAAAGCTCGCCGGCGTCAAGGCGGTGATCACCGCGGCCGACCTGCCCGACCTCACCGATGGCGATGCCGCCATGTACGACGTCCTCGACAATTGCATGGCGCGCACGAAGGCGCTCTATGACGGCCACGCGGTGGCCGCGGTCGCCGCGATCGACGCCCGCACCGCCAGGCAGGCGCTGAAGCTCATCGAGATCGAGTACGAGCTTTTGTCGCACGTCACCGATGTCGACGAGGCGGCGAAGCACACGGCGCCCTTGATCAATGATGCCATCTTCACCGAGGGCCTTGAGGAAAAGCCGGTAAAACCCTCCAACGTCACCAAGCGCAGCCAGTTTGGCCATGGCGATGTCCATCAGGGTTTCGGGCACGCCGACTTCATCGTCGAGCGCTCCTTCAAGACCGAGCAGACGCACCAGGGCTATATCGAGCCGCATGCCTGCGTGGCGAATTTCAGCTCCGACGGCACCGCCGACCTCTGGGTGTGCACGCAGGGCCATTTCGTCTACCGCCAGCACTGCGCCCAGCTGCTTGGCATGGAAGCCTCGAAACTGCGCGTCACCTCCTCGGAGATCGGCGGCGGTTTTGGCGGCAAGACCCATGTCTGGGCCGAGCCGGTGGCGCTGGCGCTGTCGCGCAAGGCAGGACGGCCGGTGAAGCTGGTGATGACCCGCGACGAGGTGTTCCGCGCCTCGGGCCCGACCAGCGCCACCTCGATCGACGTCAAGATCGGCGCCCGCAAGGACGGCACCATCACCGCCGCCGAAGCGACGCTGCGCTACAGCTGCGGCCCGTATGCCGGCTCCTGGGCCGAGATCGGCGCCATGACCGCGTTCGCCTGCTACAAGCTCGATAACGTCAAGACGGTCGGCTACGAAGTGCTGGTCAACCGGCCGAAGACCGCGGCCTATCGCGCGCCTTCCGCACCCATGGCAGCCTTCGCGGTGGAAAGCGCCGTCGACGAGCTGGCCAAGAAGATCGGCATGGACCCGGTCGACTTCCGGATCAAAAACGCCGCGCAGGAAGGCACACGGTCCTCCTACGGTCCGGTCTACGGCCCGATCGGCATCGGCCCGACGCTCGAGGCGGTGAAGAGCCATCCGCACATGAAGGCGCCGCTGGGCAAGAACCAGGGCCGCGGCATGGCTTGCGGCTTCTGGTTCAACTTCGGCGGCCAGACCTGCACCGACCTCAACATCGGCATGGACGGCTCGGTCTCGCTTGCCGTCGGCACGGTCGACGTCGGTGGTTCGCGCGCGTCGCTGTCGCTGGTGGCGGCGGAGGAACTCGGCATCGACTATTCCCAGGTCAAGGCGATCGTCGCCGACACGTCCAGCCTCGGCTACAACGACATGACGGACGGCAGCCGCGGCACCTTCTCGTCTTCCATGGCAACGATCTCGGCCGCCCGCAATGCGATCAAGATCCTGCGCGAGCGCGCCGCGCAGATGTGGGACATTGCCGTCGACGACGTGGTCTGGGAGAAGGGCCACGCGATCGCCAAGGGCGAGAAGCACGGCAATCTCGGCAAGCTGTCGCTGAAGGAGATCGCGGTCGAGTCGGGCAAGACCGGCGGGCCGATCGCCGGCCACAGCGAGCTCGTCGCCGATGGCGCCGGCGTCTCCTTCGCCACCCATATCTGCGATATCGAGGTCGATCCCGATACCGGCGCCGCCAGGGTCATCCGCTACACGGTCGTGCAGGATGCCGGCAAGGCGGTGCACCCGACCTATGTCGAGGGCCAATACCAGGGTGGTGCCGCGCAAGGCATCGGCTGGGCGCTCAACGAGGAGTATATCTACGGCAAGGACGGGCGGCTGCAGAACGCCGGCTTCCTCGATTACCGCATCCCGGTCTGCTCGGACCTGCCGATGATCGACACCCAGATCCTCGAAATCCCCAACCCCAACCACCCTTACGGGGTGCGCGGCGTCGGCGAGACGTCGATCGTGCCGCCGCTGGCGGCGATCGCCAATGCGGTGTCGAATGCCGCGGGCGTGCGCATGACGCACATCCCGATGTCGCCGCCGCGCATCCTTGCCGCGATCGAGGCGGAACGGGAATGGTCGAAGTAACGCTCTGGGGCTCGCTCGCCGCGACCGCCGGAGGCAACAGCAAGGTCGAGATCGAGGCCAAGGACATAAGGGAGCTGTTCAGGAAGCTGGCTGAACAGTATCCCGGCCTCGAGCCCTTGATCGACAAGGGCATCGCCGTTGCGATCGACGGGACGATCTATCGCGATACGTGGTCGAAGAAGCTGCCGGAGGGGGCGGAGATTTTTCTGCTGCCGCGATTGGCGGGGGGATAGGCGGACACATGGCAGGGTAAAAGGTGCACTGTCACCGTAATTCCCGTAATTCTAAGAAGGCCAAAAACCGCTGTTGGATTCGACCGGGAGGAGGGTCTGATTTGCGCCCCATGCCGGTCATCGCCACGGCTCATCGCCTCTTCTCACGAGCGGACATCTTCGCGACTAGGCTGAAGCTCGCTCGGCGCCGAGAACCCGCAGCGGAATGTCATGGACTCGATGGTCGGCCCTCTCATCTTTCCGTCCGCCCACCGCATATGCGCGACGTCGAAAACCCCGGGAAGGATTGCGTTGGAGCGGCGCTGATCAGACTGGTTGCGCCTCTTCAGTGTGGCGTGCGTTCCAATGGCGCAGCAGGACCGGGACCAAAAGCGCCACGCCGAGTAGCGAGGAATAGAGTTCGGGTGCCACCAGAAGCAGGGCGGCGAACACGAGCAGCACGTTTTCCCATGGGCGTGTGCGCACCAGAAGATAGCGCGATAGCGCGGCGCCCAGGCAGGTGATGCCCAGCACGCAGCCGAAAAAGGCGAGGAAGAAGTTCGGCCAGGTGAAATCCTTCGTCACCAGCAGCAGGGACGGTGAGAAGACGAACACGAAAGGAACCAGTGCCTTACCCATCCCCAGCCGGAAGGCGGTGTTGCCGGTCTTGAACGGGTCCGCCCCCGCCATGCCAGCGGCGGCGTACGCCGCCAGCGCCACCGGTGGCGTGATGTCCGCCAGCACTCCGTAATAGAACACGAAGAAGTGAGCGACGATCGGCTCGGTGCCGAGCATGACAAGCGCCGGCGCCGCGATCGTCACCATAATGATGTAGTTCGCGGTCGTCGGGATGCCGCAGCCCATCAGGATGCAGACGACGCCAGTCATGATCAAGGTGAACAATAGGGTCAGGCCCTGGGCCGAGAAGATCGCCTCGGGGATGAAGGTGCCGAAGAGAAGGGAAAGGTGTCCGGCCGTCGATGTGACGATGTAGGACAGCTTGAAGCCCACTCCGGTCAGGGTGACGACGCCCACGACGATGCCGACGGTTGCGGCAGCGGCTCCGACTGCGAGCGCATATTTGGCGCCGTCGCGCAGACACGTCACGATGTCGGCGACCGACATGCGCCGGCGCGGATTGAGCAAGCCGACGAGAATACACAAGGTGATGCCCCAGAAGGCGGCCATGTAGGGCGTGTAGCCCGAGAGCAGCACGCCGATAAGAACGACGAGCGGGATGATCGTCGGCCAGTCCCGCTTCAGCGCCTCGACGACATCGGGCATCTCGTCCGGCCTGAGCCCCCTGAGGCCGGTTCGCTTGGCCTCGAAATGCACCTGCATGAACACGCCAAAGAAGTGCATGAAGGCGGGCACGATGGCGGCAAGGATGATGGTCGTGTAGGGCAGTTCGAGAAATTCGATCATCAGGAAGGCCGCTGCGCCCATGATCGGCGGCGTCACCTGACCGCCGGTCGAGGACGCCGCTTCCACCGCTGCGGCGAAATGTTTCTTGTAGCCGAGCTTGATCATCGCCGGGATGGTCAGCGAGCCGACGGTAACGGTGTTGGCGACCGACGAGCCGGAAATCATGCCGAACAGCGCCGAGCCGAAGATCGACACCTTGGCGGGACCCCCGGCGTAGCGGCCGGCGACCCACGCCGCACAGTCGAGGAAGAGCTGGCCGAGGCCAATGCGGGTGGCGAAGACGCCGAACAACACGAAGTGGAAGACGTAGGTGGCGACGACGCCGAGCGCGATGCCGTAGATGCCCTGCGTCGTCAGATAAAGGTGATCGATGAGCTGGGAGACGGACGCGCCGGGGTGCACCAGAATGCTCGGCATGTACCGCCCCAACAGCGCGTAGGCCATGAAGACGACGGCGATGATGGGCAGCGGGATGCCGACGGAGCGGCGCGTCGCCTCCAGCAGAAGCAGGATGAGGATAAGGCCGAACACCACGTCGAGCGCCGTGGGATTGCCGACGCGGAAGGCAAGGTCGTCGAGCGGGATCATAGGCACGTGCATGACGACGACGACCGCAGCGATCGCCAGCAGCCAGTCGAAAAGGGGTATGCCGAGCGGCCGCAGGAGGCTGGACCGCGCGGGCTGGTCGTAGCTTTTCTTCACCAGCGGGAAGACGAGGAAGATCAGCGCCAGCACCATCGACAGGTGGATGCCCCGGTGCAGCATTTCCTGCAGCAGGCCGAAACCGGCGGTGTAGTAGTGAAACAGTGACAGCGCCACCAGGAGGAAGCCGACCAGCCAGCCCGCGACACGGGTCAGTGGCCGGAAGCGGATTTCGGAGTCGAATTTCTCCTCCAGTTCGCGAGCGCTCTCCTCATCGAACTCCATTGCGGAAAGCTTGATCTTGTCGTCATCGCTCATGGCCGGTTCCGTGTCCTGAATTTCCAGACAAAAGAGGCGGAAAGCATCCCTTCCGCCTCGTTGTTGTCAGCCGGTCCAAATGCCTCTTATTTCAGGGTGCCGACTTCCTTGTAGAATTTCTCTGCGCCGGGATGAAACGGAATGCCAGCGCTGGTAACCGCGTTCTGGAGCGTGATCAGCTTGCCCTTGGCGTGGCCTGCCTGCAGGGCCTTTTGGGTTTCGTCGCTGTAAAGCGACTTGACGATCTTGTAGACGAGGTCGTCGGTCTGCTTGGCGCTGGTCACCCATTGAGCGGCGACGGAAATGGTCTTGGTTTCGCCGACATTTTTGTAGGTGCCTTCCGGCACGGTATCGGTGGAGAAGAACTTCTGCTCGGACAGCAGCTTGTCGGCCTCGGGGCCGGTGATCGGCACCAGCGTGATGTTGTTGGTGGTGGCAAGCTCAACGATTGCGCCGGTCGGATAACCACCGACGAAGAAATAAGCGTCCATGGCGCCATCCTGCAGCCGCTCTCCGGCCGGGCCAGGCTTGAGATATTCGGGCTGCACGTCCTTTTCAGCCAGACCGTAAGCGCCAAGCACAAGTCGCGCATCGACGATGGTGCCGGAGCCCGGCTCGTCAAGAGAGACGCGTTTGCCCTTGAGATCCGCCACCGACTTAATGCCGGCGTCGGCACGCGCGACCAAATGGATCGTCTCGGGATAAAGCGTCGCGATGAGGCGCAGGTCGTCAACCTTGGGCTTGCCCTCATAGAGGCCGGTGCCCGAATGCGCCCAGTAGGCGACGTCGGATTGCGTGAAGCCCGATTCGGACGCGCCCGACTGGATGGCGCTGATGTTGGCCACCGAACCGTTGGAGGACGTGGCGGTGGCGACCAAGCCTTCGACGCCGGCCGCCCCGGTTGCCGAGATGGCGTTGGCGATCAGGCCGCCCACCGGATAGTAGGTACCGGACGTTCCGCCCGTGCCGATGCGGAAAAACGCCTGCTGCGCGCGTGCCGGCGAAAATCCGGCCGCAGCCAAAGCCAGAGCGCCCGCGCCTATGGAAAAGGTGCGGCGGTTGATCGAAATAGTCATGCTACCTCCCAGTCTAAAAACCGGCAGGATGTTGCAGCGGCCAAGGTGTTGTCAACCTGTACACGCTTTTTGAGAGCGGATCGGTCCTCGCGGGCTGGCCGTGGCGCATCCTCAATAGGTGCAAATTTTGAAGAAGCACCAAAATTCGATCTGAGCCTTTATCATTGGTTGAACGGCAGTAGTTCGCATCCTTGCGCCAAAGCTGCCTGTCTGAATTCGGCCCAAAAGCAGCCATTCACCTCACCCCGCCCCTATCTCTCCTCCACAATCCTCAAATAAACCGCCGTCACGAACAGCACGATCAGCCCGACAAGATCCGCCTTGCCCCTTCCGGCATCTGCAGGATCGTCAGCACGGTCAGGATCAGGGCGCCGAGGATGGTGCCGGTGTAGACACCGCGGCCGCCGAAGATCGAGGTGCCGCCAATGACGGCGGCCACCCCGGCGCCTTCTGCCGGAAGGCGCGGCAGGCTATGGATACTTGGTCGGCGGTACGGCAGGGTTCAAATCGCCCTGCAGTTCCTTCGGCAGCGGCAGGCTTGAGCATTGCAGGTGCACTTCGCGGGCGAACAGCTTTCGTTGCTTCTGCTCATGCTCCTTGATGGCTGCGACGAGCCCCATCGAGTATGGACCAAGCAGGACGCCGAAACCCCATCCCGGATGCTCTTTCTCGCGAGCCTCGTAATCCGAAGCCGCCCTGCGGGCCTGCTGGCATGCCGGGGAGGCCCATTTCTGGTCCTGCTGCGAAAGCGACGCCTCATAGTCGACCGGGGAGGTCGCGCACCCAGCCACTGCCGCAGTCAATGCGAGGCAGATTGCGTTTCTCATCCGAAGCCTCTCCTAAGCCTTGTGAAGGGCCTGCATAGACCTGTTCATCCCACAAGGCGATAGCTGCGGTCAGGCGCCCTCCCCACCC
>NZ_RZPF01000321.1:0-6906 GCF_004022735.1 Mesorhizobium sp. M7A.F.Ca.AU.001.01.1.1 | reverse complement strand
GTGTTTCCTTTCCGCCCTTCCGGGCAGTTGTTCAGTTTTTGATTTTTGGTATGTTCGCCGGGTGGAGGTTAGGCTTGGCGCGGGCGATTATGATTCTGGATATCATTCGCCAAGTTGGCAGATACAGACTTAAAATTCTGAGTATCGGCAAGAGAATCGTGCGCTCGGTAAGTCATTGACGCACCTAGGACGCGCAAAAGCACATATGCCTGACATAAGACATTTAGTTTTAGGAGTCCTCATCGGCGCCTTCTCTATCGCGTGGGTAGTTATTGCCACGATAGGGGTGCGGCGAGAGACGCGAGCGTACAACAAAAGCCTGAGAGACATCGATGAGAAGCTCCGTCAGGATAAAGATCAATGAATGAGTCTTCGGCGCGTTGACGCTGCGGAAATGATCAACAGGACTTCAGTCGAAGCGCCGCGACAACTCGTGCTGGATACAAGTAACTGAGGTCGGAGTTCGAAAATTCAGTTTCAGCTAGTTCTTTTTGAAGACGAACAGCTTTGTGTGAAACGATACTGGACTGATCACTAAGTCGATCGCGCGTCGTAAGGTCACCATCGGTCGCGACCGGCTCTCATACAATGGTTCAAGCAGGCGCTTGAACAAATTGCTTTCCCGCATCAACCCCAGATATCCGCCCCTGGACCGACTTTCCAAAAGCCGGAACCCCATCCCGCTGATCGTTCTAATTGTGTCGTTCGGGGTGAAGGCAAATTGGTAAAATCGAGCCATGTCCGCGGCACTCACATCTTCGTATCGACCGAGCCGCATCTTTAGACGCCTCAATGGCGACACGCTGGGGACAGTTAGGAAAAGGAGTCCGCCAGGTTTCAGCACTCGGCGTACCTCCTCGATGATCGATGCGTAACCATCCTTGAAATGTTCGATCACCCCTAAGGACCACACCCCTTCGAAAAAGGCATCCTCGAATGGCATTTCTCGCACGTCGCCGAGAACGATATTAAGTTCGGGGGCGTGCTTCTTGATTCTAGCGATGGTTACGGGGGCAAAGTCTAGTCCGTATGCCTCGAACCCGGCGTGATGGAGCCCAAAGACTGTGTTTGCCACACCGCAGCCTGCATCAATCACTCGATCAGGCGGGCTTAAATACTTTCGGGTAACATGCTGGACAAAGACGCTCTTTTTCCGAATGTCCGTTGCTGTTAGGGATTGCGCCCAACGATCGTCCCAGAATCCTTCGTCGGCTGGTTGGTCGATGAATACAAGACGATCATGCTGCCGATCGAGATATACCTGCTCCACCATTCATTTGCCTCCCCCAAGGCGCCGCTCAACGTCAGTTCATTTGCCGTAGTCTCGACCCACAATCGGAACAGCCGGAATGCTGGTATGGAAGCGCCCGAAGAGCAGTACCCACACCAAGACCTGAATCGTCACGAAACCGACGAATGGCTGCCGTGCCTGCGCAAGAACATTCTCCAAGGCATTCCGGTGCGCATAGACCCCAATCACGCTGCCGAGGATGATCCAGAAGAAGAACCACATACCCTTACTTTTGAGCGAAGCATGATGCAACGCCACCAACGCTCCGCCATAGATCAACCCAAATACGATCACAACGGGAATACCGCCAATCGCCCACGCCTGCCCCCAGAATGTACCAGCCAAGCCGTACAACGCCTGTGAAAATATCTGGGTCTGGAGCACCGTGTTGAACCCAGTGCTGTCGAAGCCGAAGGCCGACGGCTGAATTAGCAGTTGCGCCAAGGTATCGCGAACCGTGTTCCACCATGGATAGGTCGTGCTACTCCTAATCAGCCCTTCGATGTTTTCATGAGTGCCGAAGGCTTCCCAGGAGGCCACCATAGCCATCGGATCAGAACCGCCTGTCAGCATCCTGCCAAACGGCAGGTCGCGTTTGTAGGCCAGATAGAAGGGCTTCATAAAGAAGATGATCGCAAGCGTCGCCAGCCCGATCGCCCATGCCTTCCAATGCAGGGCCGCCTTCGTTATCGGCCACTCCCACAATAACACGATGGCAAACGCCATTGCCAAGATCACCGGGACCGTCCGATCACCCGCGATCGCATTAAGTGCGACCATTAACGCAAAGATGGCTTGATAAATACGAGCGCCGCGACCCCATGGCCTATCGAAATAGATTGATGCCAGAAGACCGATGCCGCTGACCCAACGCCACACGATGGAAATGAGCCCACCGACGGCGTCATAGATGTCGGCACGCTCCATCGCGTACCACTCAAGTCCAGCCCTGTTTGCCATCCATGCATAGCAGGCTAAAGAAATGATCAGCGCGCACCGAATGAACCAGATGACCCGCATCGGGTGCAGTTGGTAACAAGGGGGACGCCTGCCGCCCACAGACGAAGGCATCAGCAGCAGCGCCAACCCGAACCCTAGCCAAGCAGCGACCATCACCAGAATTGCTTCCGACGACGCCGGCTCAAGATATGGCACCAATCCTTTCGCGCTCACAGGCCGCGTGAAGCCAATCAGCGCGGGCACCGAATAAGCAAGAAGGCCGATATAGCCAATCGCTACAACAGAAACCCGATTGTGGCGGGCCACAAGTATAAAGGTGGTCACGGCCACCATTGACCACAGAGCGAGGACCATATCTTTCGTTCGACTATTTGGATCAAAAAAGCAACCTAGGCGATTCGGTCATTCACAACGACAAAGTCACAACTCGAAATCGCCCGCCCAACCGACTGTCGCGCTGACCACCCATGAGCCCGTTGCGTATGCCTCCAGGGTTACACGCTCGCCGGGATCGAGAATGAGATATTTGCCTGCACCGCCGCCCTTGATCGTGTCCGTCCCGTTGGGCTCGATGTTCATGACATGGGTTGCGTGTACCCCGGCAAAGCCGATCCGAAGGCCAGGCACGGCAGGCGGCAGCGTATGTGTGCACGTCGCGCCGGCGCTGTTGTTGTGGCAGAGTGCCCGGTTGTGAAGCCCGGACAGCGTTGTGTTAACGCTCAGATTGATCGGCACACTCGACGTCCCCTGCAGGCCGGGATTGTTGCCGCCAATAAACCTGGTCACGGTGCCGGCCGTGATGGAACTGCCGGTGCCATCGCCAACCCATTCCGTCATGTCAAAGCCATCGACCAGCATTTCGTCTATCGCGCCGCCGGTGGTTACCCGAAAGGCAACGCCAATGGAGGTCGGGTTCTTCAGGGCGATGTCCCTGAGACTGGCTTTGCGCAGCCGTTGGCCCACCGAAAGATTGAACCGGACGCCATGCGACTGGGTGTTTCCCCTGATGCCAGAAAGGCTAAGGCTCGCCGGTGTCACTACGTTCGCAACGACAATGGCGTCGGTCGAGCAGTTCATCAACGTGCCCGGGCCGATCGCAAGTGGCGTCTGGTAGGGCGCGGCGATTACGGCTGTGGCACCTGACGTTCCGCCCGTGATAGTCTCGCCAGCCCGAAAGATGCCGGCCGAACCGCGCACATAGATGCGCTGGGTCGCGCTGTTTGCCGTTTTGGCAATCGCAGAGGTGCCTCCAGTGATTGTTTCAGCGGCCTGAAACGTTCCGCTTATCGGCAAGACCCTCAGCACGTTGGCAAAGAAGTCGACCAAGATGCCCGTCGCGCCGGATGAACCGCCTGTCACCGTCTCACCGAGTTCATAGTCGAGGGTTGAACCGGTAATGACGATTTCAAAATGTTGGAACCGCAGGGTTCCGGTCGAGCCAGAGGTGCCGCCGCTGACCGTTTCGCTAATCGCAAACGATCCAACTTGCGAGCTGAGGGCGAACTGATATTCGCCGTTTGGTTCCAATTGCAGGGCTGTGTTGTAGCGATCGATGTACCAGTTATCGAGCCGGCCCGACTGAATCTGAACGCCGAAGACGTTACCGGCAGAACTACCGGAGAGCCGGTTGCCGATTGCCTTGACATTCGAAATGACGATCTCGCTGTTGGCGTCAGTCGCAGCTACGCCAATCAGACAGTCATTCGCCACCACGTTAGTTATGATCCCTCGCGGATCTCGCGCACCGGTCATCTCCACCCAGACACCGGCGGAGGGGCTGTCGAGATGTGCATCGGCGAAAACCCCGTCGACCAACACGTCGGTGGTGTTTAGATTCCCCGTATAGGTCAACACGACACCGTCGCGTTTGCACTTCGCCGACCGGATGTTGCGCACGATCGGCTTGCGGACGCCGGCCACGTAAACCGTGTCGCCAAACTCGCCGCCGGTTGGCGTGACGATGTTATAGCCGTCAATGTCCTCAATCGTCGGGCTGTCGACACAGAGCGCCATCACACCGGCAAGGCCGAGATTGCGGACTTTCACGCCGCGGATTGTCGGCCGCTTCCGGCGTGCACCAGTGGAGAGGCCGACGCGAATACCGATAGAAGCCTGGTAGCCGGCATGTGATCCACCATCAATCGTGAGGTCCCCGTCTATCAGGACGTCATCGGCAGCGATATCGATGACGGGATGGTGGCCGGTAACGGCACCGACTGGCGCGCGCAGGATCAGGGCAGAGCCGCCCAGGCATTCGACGCGCTTCTTCGCTGTCGAGATCGTATGGTTGCCGTCGGTCTGGTAGGAGCCGTCAATCAGCACATGCGGATAGCTGCCCGCGAGCAGTGCACTGATAGCAGCCGTGGCATTTGTACCGTTACCACGCGCCCCGAGCATTGATGCCGTCACCGGGGTCGAGGCGAGCGTATAGCCTGTCTTCGTCATGCCATCGCTCAGCATGATCACCAAATCCCCGACATTCGTTCCATTCTTGCGGTACACAGCGCCACTGCCTGCCACCTGAGAGCTGTCGTAGAAGGCGGTGCGGATGTATGTGGGTGCTATCGGTGGGGAAAATGCCTCCGCCGTCGCCTTGGTCGCGAATTGCGGATCGAGCACGGTTGTCATGGCGCCCGTCGCTACGTCCGCAGCGGCCTGGGCCTGGTCGATGATGCCTTGCGCGGCTGCCTGGATATCCCCGACTGTGTCGTCGGACTGGTAGAACGACAGCACAATGTCGTCGGTGCCGATCACAGGGTTCAGCGTCTGGAAGGCGAAGCTGCACTCACCCCGTCAACCACTTTCTGAGAAAAAATTCCTAGTCTGGTCGAAACTCCCGCGCTGAGCGACGCTGGCAAAGCGCGTAAAACCCTGCTTTTGCCGGCGGCTGGTCATAAGCCGGCAGGTGTGAAATCATTCGTCGAAGCTCATGGAATGATTCCCGTCGCACGGCCTTGTGGGAGAGGACGATGGACAGACCAGCCATGGCATCCGTGTTCAGGATGCGGCATGCACCAGCCACGGTTTCCGGCGTGTGCAGCACCGGCCAGGGTCAGGCCGATCCAGTCATCCGCGTGCGTTCGCTGGGCGAAGCCATCCGTTTCGTCGCCAACGCCTACCCCCAATACGACGTCGGCGCCGTCGCCATCAGCTGTGGGGATGTTTCGATCGGCAGCCTCGGCAACCTGGAGGTCAAGGCGCTGTGGCGCGAATATGGCGAACGGCTGACGCAGGAATAGGCGTTCGCCCGCAGCCTTTCTGGAGCGGAAATGCCGCTCGTGCGTTTCAACCCCAGCCACGGGAGCAATCGCCATGAATGTCGCCAACCTGCAACTCGAAGGCCTGTTGATGGCCGTCGCCTCGATCAATCGTCTCCTGGTTCAAAAGGGGGTGCTGACGGCGGAGGAAATCGACCTGGCCCTGCGCAAGACCGAGGCCGGCGAAACCAACGAGGAACGATCCGAAGGCATGTCCGCATCCAGCCGCGACGCCGTCAACTTTCCGATCCGGCTGCTGGAACTCGCCAACCAGTGCCAGCCGGAGGCGGAGCTGCCGTCCTTCTCAAAGCTGGCCCGCATGGTCGGCAAGATAAAGGAACCCTACAACGACCAGCTGTGAACGGTGCCGGCGGGCCGGCATGCGTCCGCGGTGGCCCACTGCCCTCGCCTCAAGCCCTGCCCGGCCATCCCAAATTGAGCGAAAGCACCTTGCCCGGTCCATGCACCGCCGCAAACAGCAGTCCGGCCAGGAACGAAAAATGGTCGATGAAGAAGCCGAACTCGGCCTGGTTGCCGGCCCAGTGGCTGGGTCCGTGGAAGGCAAGGGCCAGGAACAGCACATAGGCGGCGGCGACAAGGGCCGCCTGCGTGAAGAAGGCGCCGGTCAGGAAGCACAGCACCAGCGCGACTTCCAGGATCGCCGCGCACCAGGCCAGGAACAGCGGAAACGGAAAGCCGGCGGCGGCGATATAGCCGGCGGTGGCCGCCATGCCCATGAATTTGAACGTCACCGCCATCAGGAAGACGCCGGCGAAGATCAGCCGGGCGATGAGAAGGGCCGCGGTCTGCCACGGCGATTGAGTGATTTGCGACGACATGCTCGTTCTCCAGCTTTGCAGGTTGCTCGCTCCTAGGACGCGCGACGGACGCCAGATCCGACACACCAGGCCAATTTTTCTCGACAGGGCGCTTGCCGCGGGTCGAAGCAGGCTTCGAAGCCTCACACCGACGGCAAGGAGCGATTTTCGGTTTGCCGGCCGACGGTATAGCGTTGCTCCCTCAAAGGGGGAAACGGACATGGCCAAGGCATTGACCATCGGCGCACCGCGGCATCCGGCGATGAGCACCGCCTACGAACAGGAATGCAGGGATATGCTGGCTCCGCATCTCGACGCCCTGCTCCGCAAGGTCGAGGCTGCCGGCTGGGACCGCGGGCAGGCCGCCTCGGCGCTCATGTATCTCGCCGCGATGCGGCTGAAGCCGGCCTGACGACACGCCGGCCCGAACGGCTCTCCGGCGCATCGCGATTGAAACTTGTTGGTAATCACGAATGTGATATTGTTAGCCGGGGCTAATGCAGCGGTGTGCCGGTGCAGCAATTTTGGGTGGGCTGAAATTTGCGAACAAGCGTCAGGTTTGGGGCGATACCTCGTGGCG
>NZ_RZPF01000031.1:0-16538 GCF_004022735.1 Mesorhizobium sp. M7A.F.Ca.AU.001.01.1.1 | reverse complement strand
CTGCGTCAGATGGCCGCCGGCATTGTCGACGATCAGCGTGTGCGGCACGCCGTGCCCGGCCATCTCCCAGGCGGTCAGCTGGGCGCCCTGGTTGCGCGGCCGCGTCTCGTCGACATAGACATGGACCGGAATGCCGGCTTCTGTGGCCAGGTAGATCGGCGCGGTCGCCGTGCCGTAATCGACCGTCGCCAGCCAGCCGGCATTGCAATGGGTCAGGATGTTGACCGGCTCGCCCTTCTGCTTGCGCGCCGCGATCGCCTTGATGATGGTGAGACCGTTCTCGCCGATGGCGCGGTTGAGGCCGACATCTTCGTCGGCGATCTCACTGGCCCGCCGATAGGCGGCTGCAGCGCGTTGTTCGGTAGGCAAAGGCCGCAGGAAGCGCCGCATTTCGTCCAGCGCCCAGCGCAGATTGATCGCGGTCGGCCGCGTCTCGTGCAGGGTCTCCCACACGGCGTCGAGCGCTGCATCCGACGCATCGTCGGCCATCTGCATGGCGACGCCATAGGCAGCGGTGACGCCGATCAGCGGCGCGCCGCGCACCCACATGTCGCGGATGGCGGTGGCGATGCCGGCAACCGTGCCGATCCTCTCGATGCGGAAATCATGCGGCAGCCAGCGCTGGTCGATGATATCGACCGAACGGCCATCGTCGCTCAGCCAGATGGTGCGATAGTGGCGGTCGCCGACGTTCAAATGCTGCTCTCCTGTTCGATCAGCGCGGCCAGTTGGTTGACCTCGTCGATGCTGTGGATCTGGCGCCGGTTGACGGCGAGGTGGCGGCCGAATTTCAGCGCCTTTGCTTCACAACTGGCGCGCAGATCCTCGTCGGCAATGGTCTCGAAATCGGCATTGTGAGCGAGACCGAGGATGCGCCGGTGCACTTCGACGCCGGCAAAGCCTAGCAGATCGGTCCAGATCTGGTGCAGCACATGGTCGAGCGCCTGCTCTGAGGCAAGGATGTCGCCCTGGTCCTCGAACAGGCTCTTTTGGTAGAGCATGCCGGTGCGCTCGCTGCGCCATAGATGCGAAAACTCGGCGCGGAACACCGCCCAGGTCTCGACCGTCACACCGAGCAGATAGGCGCGCATGGCGTCGCGCTTGCCCTTCTGTTCGTGACCGCGTTGCGAGAAGAAGGACATCCAGAAATTGGCAAGCAGCATGCCGACGTCGAAAGCCATCGGGCCGTAGAAGGCGAACTCCGGATCGATCATCCGGGTCTCCGTGTCGGTGACCATGATCGAACCGGAATGCAGGTCGCCATGCAGCAGCGTTTCGGCATTGGCGGCGAAGATGTGCTTCAGCCGCTGCGCCTCGACCTTGAGGTCGCGGTCGGCGCGCAGTTCGGCGACCAGGCCGTCGAGCTGCGGCGAGGTGTGCCGGTTCATCTTGGCATCGAAATAGGGATCGGAGAACACGAGGTTTTCGGTGATGTCGCAAAGCTCGGCATTGTCGGCGAACAGCGCCAGATCGGCCTTGCGGTCCTTGGCGGTCATATGCAGGTCGGAGCCGCGAAACAGCGTGCGGGCCATGAACAGGCCGATATCCCGGGCGATGTTCGGCAGTTGGCGGCCGTCGATCAGGGCACGGCGCAGGATGATATGCGGCGGCGCAAGATATTCCATGATGATCAGCGCCTGACCTTCATCGAAATAATGGATCGCCGGCACCGAGCCCGGCGCGCGCGCCTCTTGCCTGGTCAGCGCGTGATATTCGAAGAAGGAGCGCTTCAACGGCAGCGGCCAGCTGTCGCCGACCAGGCGGACATAGGGCAGGGCCTGCTTGACCACGGCCGCACCGCTGGCGCCCTCGACGATGAACACCAGGTTGAGATTGCCGTCGCCGACCTCGCGGACCTTCCAGGCGCCGGTGTCCTTGCCGATCTTCGCGCACAGCGCCTCGTTGCCGCCAAGGCGTGCAGCCAGGGTTTCGACCGATAGGGCTTCGAACGGCAATTCTTCAGTCATCGTTATCCTCCCGCATATGCGCTTCCAACATAACGGAGGCGTGGCGGCCGGGCCAAGCTAGGAAGCGATCTGGCAATTGTCAATCGTGTTGACAATTGCCGATACAGCCCATAGCGTCATGTCAGGGAGGAACGCATGGTCGGCAATGCCGTGTTCCGCGTAGAGGGACTGAGGAAATCCTTTGGCCATAACGAGGTGCTTGGCGGCGTCTCGCTGGAACTGCATGCCGGTGAAGTGACCGTGCTGATGGGCGCCAACGGCGCCGGCAAATCCACCCTCGTCAAGATCATCTCTGGTGTCTACGAACGCGGCGGCGGGACGATGGCGCTCGCCGACCAGGATTTCGCGCCGAAAACCCCGGCCGAGGCGATCCGCGCCGGCGTCGTCACCGTGCATCAGAACATCAACGACGGTGTCGTCGCCGATCTCGACGTCGCCACCAACCTGACGCTGGACCGGCTGAGCGGCAGCGGTGCGCCGACCCTGTTCAATCCAATGCGCGTGCGGCGAGAGGCCAAGACGGTTGCCGACCGCATGGGGCTGGCCATCGATTTGAAGGCGCGGGTGAGTGATCTTTCGCTGGCCGATCGTCAGATGGTGGCGATTGCCCGCGCGCTGGCGCACAAGCCGAAAGTGCTGATCCTCGACGAGCCGACCTCATCGCTCTCCAGCGCCGAGGCTGATCGGCTGTTTGCCCTGATCGACAGGCTGCGCGAGCAAGGCGTGGCCATCCTCTACATCTCGCACCGTATGTCGGACATAAGGCGGCTGGCCGACCGCATCGTATCCATGCGGGACGGGATCATCTCAGGCATTTTCGACAAGAAACCGCTCGACTATGAAGGCGCGGTCAACGCCATGCTCGGCCGCAAGATCCATCTCGACCGGATTGTTGTCAGGGATTCGGCCAATGCCGTCTTCAAGATAGACGGTCTGCGCATCGCACAAGGCGCACGGCCGATCTCGCTGACGCTCGGCGACGGTGAGGTCGTTGCCATCACCGGCCTCGTCGGCGTCGGCAAGACGGCGCTTGCCGAGACGCTGTTTGGCGTGCGCCAGCCGCTGGCCGGCACAATGACGCTGAACGGCAGGCCTTATGCGCCTGAAACAGCCGGCGAGGCGATCGCCGCCGGCGTGTTCCTCGTTGCCAAGGACCGCGGCGAGAACGGCATCGTCGGCGGCTTCAACATCCAGGAAAATATCAGCCTGCCGTTTCACAAGCGCATGTCACGTTTCGCTGTTCTCAAGCGCCGTCTGGAACGCGCCACGGCGCGCCGGCAGATCGAGGAGCTGGGCATCGTCTGCCGCTCCGAGAAGGACGAGATGTCGGAGCTCTCCGGCGGCAACCAGCAGAAGGTGATGGTCGCCCGCTGGATGGCCCAGCATGCGAGACTGTTCATTCTGGACGAGCCGTTTCAGGGCGTCGATATTTCCGCCCGGCGCGACATCGCCGCCAAGCTCAGGGCCAGTGCAAACGGACGCGCCACGCTGCTGTTCGTCACCGAACTCGACGAGGCGCTGGAGACCGCCGATCGCATCCTGGTCATGTCGGAACAGACCATCGTCGGCGAGCACCGCAATGCCGATGTCGATCTCGACCGCCTGTTGGCCGAGGTCGCCGGCGGGCCGCTGCACAGTGCCGCCTGAGCGCGGGCGTTAGGAATGGGAATGGAAAGAGCATGGGTTCGGATTGGCTAAAAACGGCAGCAGCGCGCGGGAGCGCCGAATGACATTGCGCGACCACGCCATCCGCTACGGATTCATCGTGCTCTTGTTCGGGCTCGTCGCCTATTTCTCGATCGCCGCCGACGGTTTCGTTTCGCCGCAAAGTGCGGTTTTCATCTTCCAGTCGGTCGCCATCACCGGCGTGCTGGCGCTCGGCGTCACCGCCACGCTGGTCGTCGGAGGTTTTGATCTGTCGATCGGCTCGGTCGCCACCTCAGCCATGATGGCGGCCGCCTATGTCATGGTGGTGCTGGAGCAGAACGCCCTTGTCGCGGTCGTCGTCTGCCTGCTCATCGGCGCCATCGTCGGCCTGATCAATGGCTGGCTGATCGTCTACATGCGTGTGCCCGATCTGCTGGCGACGCTCGGCATGATGTTCCTGCTCGTCGGCCTGCAGCGCATTCCAACCGAAGGCCACTCGATCGCCACCGGCATGACCATGCCTGATGGTTCGGTCGCCAACGGCAAATTCTCCGACGCCTTCCTGGCGCTTGGCCGCCACCGCTTCGACTTCTTCATCCCGAACCTCATTCCAGTGTCGGTGGTGGTGCTGCTCGTGCTCGCCGTGCTGATCTGGTTCTTCCTCGAATACACCCGTTTCGGCCGCATGATGTATGCCGTCGGCAGCAATGAGCGCGCCGCCGAACTCGCCGGCGCGCCTGTCAAGGCATACAAGATCTGGGCTTACGTCATTTCAGGTGTTTTTGCCTCGATCGGGGGCATTTTGCTCGCTGCCCGGCTTGGACGCGGCGACATCGCCTCGGGTAATAATCTGCTGCTCGATGCGGTTGCCGCAGCGCTGATCGGCTACGCGGTGCTGGGTGCCGCCAAGCCGAACGCCTTCGGCACCGCCATCGGCGCGCTGTTCGTCGGCATCTTGCTTCAGGGCCTGACGATGATGAACGCGCCTTACTACACGCAGGATTTCATCAAGGGCGTGGTTCTGGTCGTCGCCCTTGTCTTCACCTTTGCGCTTTCGGGCAGGGGCAGGAGATAGCTTTCGACCGGAACAGGATTTTCGAGTTCAACAAGAGTGGAGGAAAACAAAGTGAGCATTACAAGAAGACTTCTGGGGAAGGTGGCGCTCGGATTGGCCGGCGCAACTATGCTGATGCAGGTCCCGGCTTTTGCCGCGGACAAGCCGGCGCCCTTCGACAAGCCCGGCGTCAAGATCGCGCTGGTGCGCTATCTCTCGACCGGCGACTTCTTCCAGGCCTATCTCTCGGGCGTCGAGGCGCAGTCGAAGGCGCTCGGCATCGACCTGCGCGTCCTCGACAGCCGCCAGGATGCGGCTCTTCAGTCCGACATGGTCGACCAGGCCATCGCGCTCGGCGTGCAGGGCATCATCATCCAGCACGGCCTGACGGAATCGATGAAGGACGCCGCGCAGCGTGCGGTCGACGCCGGCATCAAGGTTGTGGCCTTCGACGTCAATGTCGAAAACCCCAAGATCCCGCAGATCGAACAGTCCGATCGCGACCTGGCACGCCTCGCGCTCGAGCAGGCGGTCAAGGACAATGGCGAGAGCTGGAATGCCGGCTATGTCTATGTCGCCGGCATCGCGCCGCTCGACCGCCGCAACGAGACCTGGGTTGACGTCAAGAAGAAATATGCCGGCATCAAGGAAGTCGCGATGTTCGGCACGCTCGACAATCCGATCGCCAACTCCGTCGCCAACCAGGCGCGTTCGGTGCTGACGGCGCATCCCGACATCAAGGTGATGTTCGCTCCCTATGACGAATTCGCCAAGGGCGTGAAGATCGCTGTCGACGAAGCGGGCTTGAACAAGGGCATCAAGATCTATTCGGCCGACATTTCGACCTCGGACATCGCTGCGATGCGCGAGCCCGACAGCGCCTGGGCCGCGACCGCCGCGACCAACCCGGCCGTCGTCGGCCAGGTCTCGGTGCGTGCGCTGGCACAGCTGCTGGCCGGTGAAGACCCCGGCCACAACGTCGTCGTGCCGCCGACACTGATCACCCAGAAGGACCTCATCGACAAGGACATCAAGAACATGGAGGACCTGTCGGCCAAGCTGCCGCAGTTCGCCCACGCCGATGTCGCGATGCCGGCCTGGATGCCGAACCCGAACGCCAAGTAACTTTCGCTATCGAAGGCCGCCTGCAGCCGCTTGCTGCAGGCGGCCTTTTTGCTGAATATCTGCAGCCGGCGCCAGGCTCCGGCCCAAGGTTCGGTGCGTATATGGAAGCTCAGGCGGCAATCGAGGAAAACCTGTCCGGCGCCGTCGCCGGAACCTTGTTTCGATGCCCGCAGGCCACCACGGGTGTCGTGGTGTTGGGTGGGTCGAGTGGCCGCGTCGATGTCGGGCGCGCACGGCTCTTTGCAAACGAGGGCTCGTCGGCTTTGGCCCTGCAATGGTTCGGCGGTGAGGGCCAGCCTCCCGGAATATGCGAAATTCCCCTCGAAACCTTCTTCGCGGCAACCGATTGTCTCCTTGAAACAGGATGCCACCGCATCGTCTATGTCGGCACATCCAAGGGTGCCGAGGCCTCACTGCTTGCGGCGGTCCATGACCCGCGCATCGACGCTGTGGTCGCCATCAGCCCGTCATCGGTGATTTGGGGAAATATTGGTGCTGGCCCGGATGGCGTCAGCTGGCCTGAACGATCCTCATGGTCGCTCGACGGAATCCCCCTGCCGTTTGTGCCGACGGATCCAAACTGGACACCAGAATACGTGGATGGCTTGGTATCCTACAGGGGACTCTTCGAACATTGCTTGAAAACCTTCAGGCAGGAAGCGGCTGCGGCGACCATCCCCGTTGAGACCGCATCGGCCGAGATCCTGCTGGTCGCAGGCGGCGACGATGCGCTGTGGCCCTCGCTATGGTTCGCGACAGAAATTGTTCGGCGGCGCAGCGAAGCAGGCAAGATCACACATCTCGTGTCATCGCCGGATGCGGGGCATCGCATTCTCTTGCCTGGCGAGAACACACCACGCTCGACATTGCATGCACATGGCGGCAATGACGAGGCCGAATCACGGTTGGGCAGAATGGCGTGGGAAGGCATCCGAGAACTGCTGTAGCTGCAGATCCCGAATACCTTCGCCTGTTTTGCGTCAGTCTCGGCCGGTTTCCCTACCGCATCGCTGCCGCGATATTGCCGCCGTCGACGGTCGTCACGTCGGCGGTGGTGCGGTCGGCCAGCGCATGATGCAGGAAGGCCTGCGCCACGTCCTGCGCCGTCACTTCCTGGCCGAGCAGATTGCCGGACATGTAGTCCTTCTCCGACACGCCGCGCGCGCCTGAGCGGCTGGCAATCATGGCGTCGGTCAAAAGGCCCGAGCGGATGCGGTCGGCGTTGACGGCGTTCGAGCGGATGCCATGCGCGCCATAGTCGAGCGCGTACTGCCTGGACAGGAACAGCGTCGCCGCCTTCGGCACGCCATAGGCGCCGAACTTCGGGCCGGGGTTGACGGCCTGCTTGGAGGTGTTGAACAGAAGCACGCCGCCTGTGCCCTGTTCGAGCATGATGCGCACGGCGTTCTGCGCCACCGATTGGTGGGCGAAGAAATTGAGCTCGAAACTCTTGCGCAGGAGCGCGTCGTCAAGCTCGCCGATGCGGCCTTCCCAGGCGGCGCCGGCATTGGAAACCAGGATGTCGACACCGCCGAACACGGCGACCGCTTTGTCGAAGGCGGCACGCACCTGTGCCGGGTCGGTGATGTCTGCGGCGACGCCGATCGAATTGTTGCCGGCTTTCTTCGCTGCATCGGCGGCTTTTTCGGCGTCGAGATCGACGACGACGGCATGGGCGCCATTGTCGGCGAACAGCTTTGCCGTCGCTGCACCGATCGCGCCGGCACCGCCGGTGATCAGCACCACCTGGCCGGTCAGCGGCTTCGGCTTGTTGGAGGCGAGCTTGGCCTGTTCCAGCGACCAGTATTCGAGCGGGAACAGGTCGGCCTTGGAAAGCGGATGGAACCGGCCGACGGCCTCGGCGCCACGCACTGCCTCGATCCACATCTCACCGACATCCGACGCGATCTTCGCGTCCTTCAGGGTGCGGCCGTGGCCGAACATGCCGAGGCCGGGCACCAGCGTCAGCCGCGGCATCTGGTCGAGCATGGTGCGCTTGACGTCGTCGAGCGCATCATTGGTTTCGAAATAGGCGCGATAATCCTTGGCGAACGCGTCGACATGGCTCTTGATCACCGCCTTGTAGTCGCCGGCCTTGTCCGCGTCGGGCGCCGGCAGCGCCATCGGCCCGGTCTTGATGCGGATCGACAGATCGGGCGTCGAGACGCCGCGCCCGGCATAATCGGCGATCTCGGCTGAATTGATGAAATCGACAATTGCCGGCGAAGTGCGGAAATCGCTGACCATTCGGTCGAAGCGGCCTTCGCCGCGCGCTACCGCCACCGCGCCGCGCAGCATCGGCGCGATCGACGCCGGCGTCGCGAGCTTTGCTGGCAAGGCTGCCTTTGCCGCCTTCGGCTTGCCACTTGCGGCAATGAAGTCCTCGGCGACGTTCACATAATGGATCATCCGGTCGTAGGCCTGCTTCGCATCGTCGCCGAAGGTGAAGATGCCATGCTTGTCGAGGATCAGGCCCTCGACATCAGGATCGGCGTCGAAGATGTCGGCAGCCGCCTTGGCGAGGTCGAAGCCGGGCATGATGTAGGGCACATAGCCCATCTTGGCGCCGAAAACCGTGGTCACCAGCGGCTTGGAGTCCTCCTGGTCGACGATGGCGAGAATGGCGGTCGAGTGCGTGTGGTCGACGAATTTGTGCGGCAGGAAGGCATGCAGCAGCGTCTCGACCGACGGGTTGGGCGAGGACGGATCGATGAGGTTGACGCGTTGCAGGGCAACCATGTCCTCGTCGGCCAGCCTGTTCAGCGCGCGCGCCTTGAGCAGCGGCTTGAGCTTGACCGCCGGCAGGCCCTGCGGCTCGATGACGCCCATGTCCCAGCCGCTGCCCTTGACGCACAGCACGTCCCACTGGTCGCCGACGAGGTCGGTTGCCGTCGTCTTGCAAGAGGTGTTGCCGCCGCCATGCAGGACCAGCCGTGGTTCGCCGCCGAGCAGCCGGGTCGTGTAGACGCGCAGCGCCAGGTCGCGGCCGACACCCTTTTTCGCGTAGTCTGCGACGAGTTTTTCGGCTGCTTCGTCATTCCACAAATTCTTCATGTTCGCTTCGTCCGGTTGTTTGTCTTTGATGGTGAAACAGCAATGCCGCGACGCTTTGATGACAATGCGCCGGCGACGGAGAGGGGATTTCCTAGGAGGCCTTTTCTGTCGTGGCAGCCGCATGATCCAGGAGCCGCTGCGCCATGTGTGCGCCGACCACCAGATGCGTGCAAAGGCCGCCGGCGATCGCCGCGAGCAGCGGTTCGAACTTGCTGTCCTCCTGCACCACCACCAACCGCCTGGCGATGGCGCGCAGCGAGGCAAGCTCGGCGGAGATCACCCGCCTGTTATAACTGCAGTCGAGCACCTTGCCCTCGGCGTCTATGATCTGCCCGGCAATCACGCCGGCAGCGCCTTGGCTGCGCAGATCCGCCATTTCGCTTGGCGTCAGCGCGCCGCATTTGACCAGATGGCTGTCGGCGTCGACCGCGCCGACCGAGTATAACGCCAGGTCGCATTCGCCGACACCCGACAATTGTTCCCGGATCACCGGCTCGGCACGCAGCGCACGCGCAAGTTCTTCCGTAGACAGCACCAGCGGCGCGTAGAAATTGAGCCCTTTGGCGTTGAGCCGCCGCGCGATTTCCATAGTGCATTGGTCGGGGCGATAGGAATAGGGCGCGCCGAGATTGCCGCAGAGCTGCACCACCGTGACATCCTGCAGGTCGGCATAGGACATGACGTCGGCAATCATATAGACGGTGCGGCCCCAGGCGACGCCGATGCGGTCGCCCTTCTTGACCAGTTCGAGAAAGACGCTCGCCGCCAGCACGGCGATTTCCGTCGACGGGTCGGCAATATGATCATTCTCCGGCGCGATCCAGACGGCGTCGAGGCTCAGCGCATCCTCGAGCTTGCGCGCCAGCACGTCGTCGGTGAAAAGCTGGGTCGAAGTCGAGATGTTGACGATGCCGGTCTCGCGCGCCTTGCGCAGGTACATGGCGACCGAGGCACGGGAAATGTTAAGCTGGCTCGCCACCTGGTCCTGCCGCAGGCCATGGGCATAGTAGAGCCAGGCGGCCTTGTGGATGAGTTGTTCTGCCGGTCGGATCGCCATGCCGTCTCCTCAGCTGACATTATTCACGGCTCTCGACAAAAGTCAAACTGGGCAGAGGTATGCGATGCTCCCGCTTGCGCCGAATCTGGTTCATCATTGTGCCGAATGCGCTCTGTCGTGGCATCGTTTGTGGTGACGCGGCCCGAGCCTGTGATTAGAACGTCTGAAAGAAAATCGCGGGGAGCATGGGATGGGCAATCCTTACGAACAGGATCTCGACAAGAACGCGGCCAACCATCAGCCGCTGACGCCGCTCACCTATCTGGAGCGCGCGGCCAAGACCTATCCCGACCATATCGCCATCATCCATGGCCGCCAGCGCATCGACTATCGCACTTTCTGGCAGCGGTCGCTGAAGCTTGCCTCGGCCCTTCAGAAGCGCGGCATCGGCAAGGGCGACACCGTCACCGTCATGCTGTCAAACACGCCGCCGATGCTGGAGGCGCATTTCGGCGTGCCGATGACCAAGGCGGTGCTGCATTCGCTCAACACCCGCCTCGATGCGGCGGTCATCGCTTTCCAACTCGATCATGCCGAGACCAAGCTGCTGATCGTCGACCGCGAATTCTCCGGCGTCGTCAAGCAGGCCCTGGAACTGGCCAGGGTCAAGCCGCTGGTCATCGACTATGACGATCCCGAATACGCCGCCGACGCGCCGTACCCAAAGGGCGAGCGGGTAGGCTCACTGGACTATGAGGCATTTGTCGCAGGCGGCGACGCGGACTTCGCCTGGTCGATGCCCGACGACGAGTGGGATGCGATTTCGCTCAACTACACGTCCGGAACGACGGGCAATCCGAAGGGCGTCGTCTACCACCATCGCGGTGCGGCCCTGATGGCCTACACCAACACCATCCATGCCGGCATGGCCAAGCACGCGGTCTATTTGTGGACGCTGCCGATGTTCCACTGCAATGGCTGGTGCTTTCCCTGGACGCTCGCCGTCCAGGCCGGCACCCATGTCTGTCTGCGCTGGGTGCGGCCGAAGCCGATCTACGATGCGATCGCCGATCAGGGCGTCACCCATCTGTGCGGCGCGCCGGTCGTCATGTCGGTGCTGATCAATGCCAGGGACGAGGACAAGCGCGCATTTCCGCAGACGGTCACTTTCAACACGGCTGCAGCACCCCCGCCGGAAGCCGTGCTGTCGGGGATGGCGGATGCCGGCTTTGCCGTCACCCATCTCTACGGCCTGACCGAGACCTATGGCCCGGCGGTCGTCAACGAATGGCACGGCGCCTGGGATGATCTCGAAAAGGGCGAGCGCAGCGCCAGGAAGGCGCGGCAGGGCGTGCGCTATGCAGCGCTCGAAGGCCTGACGGTCATGGACCCCGAGACGATGCGGACGACACCGGCCGACGGCGAGACAATCGGCGAGGTCATGTTCCGCGGCAACATCGTCATGAAAGGCTACCTGAAAAACCGCAAGGCGAGCGACGAAGCCTTCGCCGGCGGCTGGTTCCATTCCGGCGATCTCGGCGTCATGCACCCCGATGGCTACATCCAGCTCAAGGACCGCTCCAAGGACATCATCATCTCCGGTGGCGAGAACATTTCCTCTATCGAGGTCGAGGACGCGCTCTACAAGCACCCGTCGGTTGCCTCTTGCGGCGTCGTCGCCAGGCCCGACGACAAATGGGGCGAAGTGCCTGTTGCCTATGTCGAGCTGAAACCCGGCAAGGTCGCGACCGAAGCCGAGATCATCGATCACTGCCGCGCGCTGCTTGCCCGGTTCAAAGTGCCGAAGGCGGTCATCTTCGCCGAAATCCCGAAAACCTCGACCGGCAAGATCCAGAAATTCCGGCTACGCGAGATGGCCAAGGGGGCTTAGCTGCATCGCCACCCATGCTTCGCCTCGACAATTTGTCGCGGGCTTCGTCATCCTAGGGTGTAGCAGTCGCGAGCGACGTCGCGGAAACCCTGGAGCTGCTCCGCAGCCCAAGGGATCCATGCCGTCACCTTGCGGCCGAGCTCCGACAGTCGAGAATGGCGGCTGCAGGCTACAGCTCGCTGACCGGTGTAAACCTGTTGATCCGTCGCACTCTTTGACCAACGTCGCGGCATGGATCCTAGGGTCTGCGCCGCGTCGCTTCGCTCCTTGCTTCGCCCTAGGATGACGAATTCATCAGGGCCAGCCGCTAACGGCGATCGTCGATTCCACCTTCTCACTGTCACCATCTGTCACCATTCGTACGTGTATACCGAATCCGCATTGACAGGTCCTTCTTTTCGATTTACGAGTGATGAAAATCAAAATTCGTCACTCGTAAATCGATAGAGGATCATGTCCGAAGCCGCCACCATAGTCGCCGAAGCCGCCCGACAGGAAAATGTAACGCGCATTCTCGATTGCGCCGAGCGCCTGTTCCGGCACTATGGCTACGGCAAGACCAATGTCGCCGACATTGCGCGTGAGCTCGGCATGTCGCCGGCCAACATCTACCGTTTCTTCGCCTCCAAGGTCGAAATCCACCAGGCCGTCTGCGGCCGGATGCTCGGCGCCAGCTACAAGATGGCCTACGAGATTTCGCGCCTGCCGATCAGCGCCGAGGAGCGGCTCCGGCGCTACGTGCATGCGCAATACAAGATGACGATGGAGGTCATGCTCGACGACCAGAAGGTCCACGAGATGGTCATCGTCGCCCTCGAACGGGATTGGGGTGTGATCGACAAGCATGTCGACAGCATTCACGACCTGTTCGCGGAAATCATTCGTGACGGGATCGAGGCCGGTGAGTTCAGAAAACAGGATCCGGTTATCGCGTCTCGCTGTTTCGGCGCCGCGACCGTCATCCTGTGTCATCCGCAGATGGTGGCGCAATGCCTTGCCAAGACCAACCGGGCAATGCCTGACGACCTCGTCGACTATGCAATCAAGGCCTTGAAGTAGCCTCCGCCCGCCGGGCGCCGGTTTCAACGATTCATCTCCATTTCGGGAGTACGCGCGTGTCTTCGTTCAGTTCAATCATCGGCAGGTTGCCCGCTGTAGGCCCGGTGCTGCTTGTCACCGCCACTCTCGGGCTTGCCGGCTGCAGCCAGGAAAAAACCGAAGTCAAGGATATCATCCGCCCGGTCAAGGTTGTCGAGATCGCGAAGGTACATGACACCCGCACGCTCTCCTATTCCGGGTCGGTGAGGGCCCGCACCGAGAGCGCTCTGGCATTCCGCGTCAATGGCAAGATCACCGAGCGCCTCGTCGATATCGGCCAGCATGTGGCCTCGGGCGATGTGCTCGCCCGCATCGATCCCATTGACTACGACCTTTCGGTCAAGAGCGCGCAGGCAGCGCTCGATGCCGCCGAGCGGCAGGTCGAGACCGTGGAACTCGCCCGCAAGCGTGCCGAGCAGCTTTTTGCCAAGAATTTTGCCCCGAAATCACAGCTCGAACAGGCGACCTTGACCTATGACCAAGCGGTCGCCACCCGTGATTCCGCCCTTTCGACACTGGCTCAGGCGAAGAACCAGGTCGGTTATACCGATCTCAAGGCCGACAGGGATGGCATCGTCACCACGGTCAGCGCCGACGTTGGCCAGGTGGTCGGTTCCGGCACGCCGGTTGTCACTGTCGCTGTCGACGGCGAAAAGGAAGTGCTGATCGCCGTCCCCGAAATGGAAATCGCCGAATTCAAGCCGGGCAAGGCGGTCAAGGCGGGCTTCTGGTCCGACGATGCGCTGGCGCTCGACGGCAAGGTCCGCGAAGTCGCCGGCAGCGCCGATCCGCAATCACGCACCTTTGCCGTCCGCGTCAGCCTGCCCAACGATCCGCGTGTGCTGCTCGGCATGACCGCCAGCATCGAAGCCACGGCGGCCAATGAGCGGCAGCTGGTCTCGATCCCCCTGAGCGCACTGGCCGAGCAAGGCACCCAATCGATCGTCTGGACCGTCGATCGTGGCGCCGACACCGTTCATGCTCGTCCGATCAAGGTTGCCGAGTTCGCCGCCGATGGCGTGCGTGTCGCGGAGGGTTTGAAACCCGGCGATGTCGTGGTCGCCGCCGGCACGCAATTCATGACCGAGAACCTCAAGGTGAAGCTCGCCGGTGATACGGCGCTGCAATCGGCATCCGCGGCGGACGGCGACGCCAAGCAGGTGCGCTGACGACAGACAACCGGCTGCGCGTTCCCGCAGCCGCTGGTTTCCGGGCGGCAGGCGCCCGACCGAGACGCTCGATTGATGTAACCCCCACATCGATTTCGCGTCCCACCGCGATGAGTGCTTCTCCGCTGGGAGAGCCTTGCCGCCCGGAAGCCACTACGAACCCTCGATTTTGTTGCGCTAGATAGATGGACCAGCGTCGATGACCAATTCCACGGAAGAGAAGCGGCCCTTCAACCTGTCGCGCTGGGCAATCGGCCATCCCGCCATTGCGCGGTTCCTGTTCGGCCTGATCATCATTTCCGGCGCGCTCGGCCTGATGCGCATGGGCCAGAAGGAAGATCCCGATTTCACCTTCCGGGTCATGGTCGTCCAGGCGATCTGGCCGGGCTCCTCGATCCAGGAGATGGAAGACCAGGTCGTCAACAAGATCGAACGCAAGCTGCAGGAGACGCCGCATCTCGATTTCGTGCGCTCCTTCACCCGCGCCGGCAGCGCCATCATCACCGTGCAGATCAAGGGCGACACCAACACCGCCGAGGTGACCGACGCGTTCTACCAGGTGCGCAAGAAGGTCGGTGACATTGCCGGTGACTTGCCACAAGGTCTGCTCGGCCCCTATTTCAACGACGAATTCGGCGACACCTTTATCACCCTGCATTCGATCAGCGGCGACGGCTTCAGCTATCCCGAGCTGAAGAAGTTCGCCATCCAGGCGCGCGACATGCTTTTGACGACGCCCGGCGTCGAAAAAGCCGTTATCATCGGCGACCAGCCTGAAAAGCTCTATATCGACGTCTCGTCCAAGGCCCTGGCCGAACGGGGCCTGACGCTGACCGATCTGCAGAATGCGATCAAGGGACAGAACAATGTCGACCCGGCCGGCTCCGTCGATACCGGCACCAACTCGGTGCGCATTTCCGTCGAGGGCGATGTCGGCAAGGTCGAGGATATCAGGAACCTGCGCCTGCGCGCCGGCGGTCAGGTCACGAGGCTGGGCGACATCGCCACGGTGAGTTCGGGGTTGCAGGATCCGTTCCAGCGAAAGTACCGCTTCAACGGTCACGACAGCGTGCAGTTGGGCGTCGTCATGGCCAAGGGCTTCAAGGTTACCGATGTCGGCAAGGATGTCGAGGCCACCTACAAGCGCTTCGAAGAGGCGCTGCCCTACGGCGTTGCGGTCGACCAGATCTCCGACCAGCCGGGCGTCGTCACCGATGCGGTGGCGGAGTTCATGCATGCGCTTGGCGAAGCGTTGCTGATCGTGCTCGTGGTCTCGTTCCTGTCGATCGGTTGGCGTTCCGGCCTGGTCATCGCCATCGCCATCCCGCTGGTGCTGGCCGCGACCTTCGCCATCATGTACGAGCTCGGCATCGACCTGCAGCGCATCTCGCTCGGCGCGCTGATCATCGCGCTCGGTCTTCTGGTCGACGACGCGATGATCGTCGTCGAGATGATGGAGCGCAAGCTGGAGGAGGGAATGGTCAAGGTCGAGGCGGCGAGCTTCGCCTATTCCTCGACCGCCTTCCCGATGCTGACCGGCACGCTGATCACCACGGCCGGCTTTATTCCGGTCGGCTTCGCGGCCTCGACCGCCGGCGAATATGTCCGCACGCTGTTTTATGTCGTCGGCATCGCGCTGATCGTCTCCTGGTTCGTCGCGGTCTATTTCACGCCATGGCTCGGCAACATGATCCTCAAGCAGCGCAAGCATGCCGGCAGCCATCACGATGTCTTCGACACGCGTTTCTACCGCCGGCTTCGTGCCACCGTCAGCTGGGCCGTGCGCCATCGCATCATCGTCCTGGTGATGACGCTGGTCACCTTCGGCACCAGCCTGTGGGCTTTCCAGTTCATTCCGCAGAACTTCTTCCCGCAATCGTCGCGGCCGGAAATCCTCGTCGACCTTTGGCTGCCGGAAGGCACCAGCATCAAGGAAGTCGAGGCGCAGGCCAAGGCGCTCGAGACCAAGATGATGGACGACAAGGACAAGCGTTTCATCGCCACCTATATCGGCGAGGGCGCGCCGCGCTTCTTCCTGCCGCTCGACCAGCAGCTGAGCAACCCCAACTTTGCCCAGTTGCTCGTCATGGCCAATGACGAACCGGCTCGCGAGCGTCTGATCGTCAAGTTGCGCACCGTTCTGGCGCAAGACTTCCCGTCCATCCGTGCCAAGGTCGATCGTCTGTTCCTCGGTCCGCCGACCGGCTGGCCGGTGCAGATGCGCGTCATGGGGCCGGATCGCCAGGAGGTGCGCCGCATCGCCGACCAGGTGAAGGCGAAGTTCCGTGAAGATCCGCTGCTTGGCGCCGTGCATGATGACTGGCTGGAGCCGGTTCCGGCGATGAAGCTGGTCATCGACCAGGATCGTGCCCGCGCACTCGGCGTTACCTCGCAGCGCATCCGCCAGATGCTGCAGGCGACGATGTCCGGCGCGCCGCTCGACGACTTCCGCGACGGCGAGGAGACGGTGTCCATCGTCGCCCGCGAGCCGAATGCCAGCCGCAGCCTGCTGTCCTCGGTCGACTCGGTCTATATC
>NZ_RZPF01000320.1:0-6925 GCF_004022735.1 Mesorhizobium sp. M7A.F.Ca.AU.001.01.1.1 | reverse complement strand
TGTTGTACCAGGGCGTGTTGCCGCTGAGGCCGCCAAAGGCCGAACCGTTGTTGGCCGCCGCCGACGTGTAGGCATAGAGGACCTCGGAGAAGCCGTGCGGGCCGGCATTGCCCATCGACGCCACGCCGGTCGGCAGCACGACGGCGATGGCCGTGAAGATCAGCATCGCCAGCGGCAGGCACAATATGGCCAGCATCGCCATCTTGACCTCCTTGGCCTCGATCTTCTTGCCGAGATATTCGGGCGTGCGACCGACCATCAGGCCGGCGACGAAGACGGCGACGACGATGTACATCAGGATGCCGTAGAGGCCCGCGCCGACACCGCCGACGATGACTTCGCCAAGCTGCATGTTGATGATCGGGATCATGCCGCCGAGCGCCGTGAACGAGCCGTGCATGGCGTTGACAGCGCCGCAGGAAGCGGCCGTGGTGATGACGGCAAACAGCGCCGACAAGGCGATGCCGAAACGTGTCTCCTTGCCCTCCATGTTGCCGCCGTCGATGCCCAGCGCATGCACCAGCGGGTTGCCGGCGGCTTCCGCCCAGTAGCAGATGGCGACACCGGCGATGAACATGACGCCCATGGCCGAGAGGATCGCCCAGCCCTGGCGCTGGTTGCCGATCATGCGGCCGAAGACATTGGTCAAGGCGGCGCCGATGGCGAAGATCGACACCATCTGGATCAGGTTGGAGATCGCGTCGGGGTTCTCGAACGGGTGCGCGGCATTGGCGTTGAAGAAGCCGCCGCCATTGGTGCCGAGCATCTTGATGGCCACCTGCGAAGCGACCGGGCCGACGGCGATGGTCTGCTGCGCGCCTTCGAGCGTCGTGGCGTTGACATAGGCGCCCAGCGTCTGCGGCATGCCGAGCCAGACATAGGCCAGCGTCAGCACGACGCAGAACGGCAGCAGCAAATAGAGTGTGGAGCGGGTCATATCGACCCAGAAATTGCCGATCGACTTGCCCGAAGCCCGGGCAAAGCCGCGGATCAGCGCGATGGCTATGGCAATGCCCGTGGCCGCCGAAACGAAGTTCTGCACCGTCAGCCCAGCCATCTGCACGAGATAGGACATCGTGCTCTCGCCACCATAGTTCTGCCAGTTGGTGTTGGTCATGAAGCTGGCGGCGGTGTTGAAGGCGAGCCCTGGTTCAACCGCTGTCATGCCGGCCGGGTTGTAGGGCAGGCTGCCCTGCAGGCGCTGCAGGGCGTAGAGCACCAGGAAGCCGGCAAGGTTGAAGAGCAGCAGGGCGACCGCATAGGTGGTCCAGTGCTGTTCCTCCCGTTCGCTGGTTCCGCAAACACGGTACAGCCCGCGCTCGAGCGGGCCGAAGACGGGCGAGAGCAGCGTCCGGTCGCCGTCGAAGACGCGGTGCATGTAGCCGCCGAGCGGCTTCACCAGCAATATGACGATCCCGCAATAGACCAGGATCTGTATCCAACCGTTCAGTGTCATGGCTGTGGCTTTCCGTGCCTTCAGAAGCGTTCTGGACGAACGAGGGCGTAGGTCAGGTAGGCGAGCAGGAACAGCGTAACGCCGCCACCGAGAATATAGTCGACGATCATTTTTTCAGCCTCGCTCTAGAGAGCGTCGCAAGCTTTTATGTAGGCGAAACAAAGGGCAAAGAACAAAATTCCGATTCCGATAACGGCCATATCCATTGTTTTTATTCCTTTTGTTCTTTTGTACTTTGCGAACTTGACAGGAGAGTTCGCAATATATCGAAAGTGTCCCGTCGCATCTTTGGCGACGAAACCGAATGTGTTTTCTGAAGGGAATATGGACCCGATCGCCATAAAGGTTCGAGACGGAGCGCAGTGGAAAGAAATAGGAATTTCATAAAGATTTTTGCGCGGGCTCTTCCCAACACTCCACGCAGGGATTGTCGCGCAAGGCAGGCGGCCAGCCACAGGATTGCGATTTGCTTGCGAGCTGCCGGAAACGGGAAAGCCCGGCTGGGGCCAGCCGGGCCTTCTATGGTGGTGTGGCTTTAGCCGCCACGGAGGGTATCGATCTTCAGGCGGCGTAGCCGCCATAGCCACGCGCAACGGCGTGCACGCCCGCCACCGGCTCGAGGTCCGGCCACAGGATACAAGAAGCTTGCGCAAACTGGACGAGCGCGTGGCGGGCCTGCTCGATGGTCACATAGCCTGGGATGGCGAGTTCACATGCTTCCACCGCGTTGCGGTAGAGGGGGCCGCGGCGGGAGGTCGTCCAATTGGTAAGGAAGTCGTGCATTTCGGCCAGCGACGCAATCTCGCGCTTGAAGCCAAGGCCGACCGAGAGTGCGACCGGGGAATGAAACAGCTTGTCGTGCATGAAGCGGGCTCCTGGTTTTTTTGCGCGCTTGGAGAGATATCCGGCGGGTCCGCGAACGGGACGCCCTGAAACGCGCAACGAGGCCGGAGGTTCCAGACTTGGGTCTTGGCGGTTTTTGATTGTGCCTGGTCGGCGAAATTATCAATTTCGCAGCGCAACGATCATGTGCCGGACGCTCAACGGCTCCGCTTCCACTTGGCGACGGCAGGCTCTCCAAAATCCCGAAGGAGCCATCGAGATCGCTTGCCGCCCTGAGGCTCACGCCTTCTTCACGAACTCGGTCTTGAGCACCAGGCCTTTCACTTGCTTGGTGTTGCATTCGATCTCGCCGGGATTGCCGTTCAGGCGGATAGCCTTCACCAACGTGCCGCGCTTGATCGTTTCCGAAGTGCCTTTGACTTTGAGGTCCTTGATCAGCGTGACGGAATCGCCGTCATTCAATTGAGCGCCATTGCTGTCGCGCACGATTACATCGTTCGGCATGCCATCTCCTGTGATTGGCAGGTTTCAAGGGCAGAGCGCGGCGGGATGTTTACCGCCCTGCTTCGCGCAAAGGCTCGGGCTTGTCCTGCGAAGCTCGTAGAGCGAAGCAGGATGGCGGAGAGAGCGGGATTCGAACCCGCGTTACGGTCTCCCGTAAACACACTTTCCAGGCGTGCGCCTTCAACCACTCGGCCACCTCTCCGTCCATGCATGTCGCGTCGGCCGGTTTTGCCGCGCGGGTTGGGGAGATGCACCTCCCTTGGGGCAAGACGAAACTTTCGCCATCGGCGTCGCCAACCAGCAAACGCCTTCCCCTGCACCTGAGCCGTCGAAGCAACAGGCGCGGGGCTCATCTAGTCGATCCGACGGCGAATGCCAAGCCATAACGGCAGTCTATTCGCTTTGCCGGCCACACAGTCTTTCACGAGGCCGCCGGCATGCCCGTTTTTGCGGGCGCCGCCGCTGCAATGGTGTGCACAGGCAGGACCGCAGGGACGGCCGCCCTTGACTTCCCCCGGAGTTGCCTGTCGGGTGCCGAGGCTTTGCGGGGGCATTGTGCGGACATGACATCGAGCAATGGACAGACGCCAGTCAGGCGGCCGGACAGCGGGCTGTCCTTCGTGCCGGTGGGCTGGCTTGTCTTCGTCATGGCGTGGTCAGTCTACGGCCTGATCTCCGTCTGGCCCGCGGTCGGCGCCACCGGCCTGCCAGACAGCGTGCTTTACCTTATCTATGGCGGGCTCGTCGTCGACATCGTCACCATCCTATGGGGGCTTTACCTGCTCGGCCTCGCCTTCGGCCGCTCGGCCCGCTTCCCGCGCCAGTTCACGATCTGGCAGATTGCCATAATCGTCGGGCTGCTGGTCATCCATGCCTATGCCCCTACGGTGCCGGGATTCGTCTTCTCGGGCCAGGCGCTTGTCATCACCGGCGCCGAAATCGCCATCGGCGCGCTCTGCATCTATCTGCTGCGCCATGGATCCGAAGCCGATGCCGTTTATGTCAATCCGAAAACCGAGAGCCCATCGGCCTTCGTCTCGGTCATCGCCGCGCTGCTCGGCATCGTCCTGGGCGCGGTCATCGGCGCCGTGGGCGGATTCGCCATCGGCTCGGTGATCGCCGATGCCACCGAGATGAGCTGTTTCGAGGGCGCCTGCGGCTATTTCGCCGTGTTCACCGGCCTGGCCGGTCTGGTGATCGGCGCCATCGGCGGCGGCGTTTTTGCTGTCTGGCGTGTCCACCGGCACAAAAGGAAGCCGGCCGCATAATTCGCGCGGGCAACAAATCCGGGTTCACACGGTCTTGGGAGACTTCGCCGGCGCGTCGGTTTGCGAGCACCAAACGCAAAAACCCGCCTGTGCGGCGGGTCGTCGGCGCAAGTCAACGCCATACCCAAACTATTAGCATAGCTGCCCTCACATGTCAATGAAAAGCGACCCGACTGACTGTCGTCCGGCCCTCCGTTGACCTGAGTTTGGAGTCTGCAAATTCGCGTATGGCGATTGCGATCCAGCCATGCGCATTCTATCTCTGAAAAGCCCCTCGGGAGAGGACCAGCCCGGAGGAGGGTTCTGATGTTTCGCTTCGTCTTTCGTCTTGCCGCAATGATCGCGCTGTCGATTTCCGTCATCATGGCGGTGCTCGACGCGACACGCACAGTGGCGGCCTCCGTGCTGGTGCTGACCCCGCTCAACAGCAGTTGGCTCGCGGTCTCGCCCGACACGCGGGCCGCCTTCGAGACCTTCATCCGAACCAAGACCAGCCCGCTGCTATGGGATGGCGCCATCGCCTGGGTGCTGAACCAGCCGGGCTTCGCCGTGTTCGCGGTGCTGGCTTTCCTGCTCTATGCGATAGGCTACAGGCGGCAACGTCGCGCCGGACAGTTCGTCGCAAACTGATCCGCTTTCCGCGAAGAGAGGGAAACCCGCGCATGTTCTTTCTCAGCGACATGCTGAACAAGAAGCTCAATCTGCCGAAGCCCTCCGAGGCCCTGCCGGGCCGCGCCAGGGCGATCCCGACCGCATCCAGGCACAAGGTCTTGAAAAGACCGCTCAAGGGTCCTTATCCCGAGGGGCTGGAGACGGCCATGTTCGGGCTCGGCTGCTTCTGGGCTGCGGAGCGGCTGTTCTGGCAGGTCGAAGGCGTCTGGGTCACCGCGGCCGGCTATGCCGGCGGCTTCACGCCCAATCCGACCTATCAGGAGACCTGCACCGGGCTAACCGGTCATGCCGAAGCGGTGCTGGTGGTCCATGACCCCGGGATCGTCTCCTATGCTGGGCTTCTGAAGCTGTTCTGGGAAAGCCACGATCCCACGCAGGGCATGCGCCAGGGCAATGATGTCGGCACCGCCTATCGCTCCGCGATCTACACGAGCGACGAGGCGCAACTGTTGGCGGCGAGCGCCTCGCGCGATGCGTATGAGACCTCGCTGCGCGGTGCCGGCCACGGCAGGATCACCACCGAGATCGCCCCGGCGGCCGAATTCTACTTCGCCGAAGCCGATCACCAGCAATATCTGGCGAAGAATCCTTACGGCACGTGCAACCTCAAAGGCACCGGTGTCGCTTGCGCCATCCCTGCCGCCGCCTCCGCCTGACACAAGCTGCGGTGCGGCTTGCCCGCACCAAGCTTTTCCAAAAGGTCAAAATTCCGCGTGAATTTTGTTTCGGGCCATGCCAGATTGCCGCCGAGCGGGAGGGAATACACTCCTGGCTGACGTCGCATGCCTGCCGGAGAACCGGGCCGGCATGCGGTGCGTAACGGAAAAAATAACCGACAGGGTGTGGATCACATGAAACGTATCGTTCTCGGCCTCCTGGCCGCAACCGCAATGGTTCTTCCGGCTTTCGCCGCGGATGTCCAGCCGGCCATCCTCTATGATCTCGGCGGCAAATTCGATAAATCCTTCAACGAGGCTGCCTATCACGGCGCCGAGAAATTCAAGACGGAAACCGGCACGGCCTACGTCGAATTCGAGGTCTCCAACGCCTCGCAGCGTGAGCAGGCGCTGCGCCGCTTCGCCGAGGACGGCCACAACCCGATCGTCATGGCCGGCTTCGCCTGGGAGGATGCGCTGAAGAAGGTCGCGGCCGAATATCCCGATCTCAACTTCGCCATCATCGACGACGCCGTCGACATGCCCAATGTCCGCTCGCTGGTATTCAAGGAAAACGAAGGCTCCTATCTCGTCGGCATCATGGCGGCGATGGCCTCGAAGTCGAAGAAGGTCTCCTTCGTCGGCGGCATGGACATCCCGCTGATCCGCAAGTTCGAATGCGGCTATGTCGGCGGTGCCAAATCGGCCGGCGCGACCGATGTCATCCAGAACATGACGGGTGACACGCCGGCTGCCTGGAACGATCCGGCCAAGGGCGGCGAGATCGCCAAGACGCAGATCGACCAGGGCTCCGACGTGGTCTACGCCGCGGCAGGCGGTACCGGCGTTGGCGTGCTGCAGGCGGCGGCAGATGCCGGCAAGCTTGGCATCGGCGTCGATTCCAACCAGAACGGCCTGCAGCCCGGCAAGGTGCTGACCTCGATGCTGAAGCGCGTCGACGTCGCCGTCTACACCGCCTTCATGGACGGCAAGAACGGCACCTTCAAGGGCGGCGTCGAGAATCTCGGCCTCAAGGAAGGCGGCGTCGACTACGCCATGGACGACAACAACAAGGCGCTGGTGACGGACGAGATGAAGGCGGCCGTCGAAAAAGCCAAGGCCGACATCATTGCCGGCAAGGTCGAAGTACACGACTATACGACTGACAACGCCTGCCCCTATTGAGCGGCACGAACACACAGCCATGATCTGCAAACCGCCGGGCGCCAGCCCGGCGGTTTTGCCTTTACCGGATCGAGCGAAACCTTCGCTCCGTGCCGGACACCGTTTCGAGATACAGATGCAGCCGACGATCGGACCCATGGGCGAGCACGACGTAGCAGCGGTCGCGCAACTGCGCCTGTCTGCCTTTTTCGAGGGAACCGGAAGGACTCTCGGGGAAGATGCGGCAGGGCTTCGCGACTTGATCGCCGGTGACGGTTTCGAGGCGGCATTCGTGGCCCGGATCGGCGACACCCCGGTCGGGACATGCCTGCTGGTGCGCCACGAACTGGAGCCCGCGCATG
>NZ_RZPF01000319.1:0-6945 GCF_004022735.1 Mesorhizobium sp. M7A.F.Ca.AU.001.01.1.1 | reverse complement strand
GTTTCCTGCCATGCGCGACCTCTTCGTGGCGGCGGCACGCAGCGGCAAACATTGCGTGTTGTCGGCCACCATCTCGCGCGGCTGCCCTGGCGAGCCGGACGATCCGATCTGCCGCTCCGATGCGTTTGGCGGGCCCGTCGGTCCACTCGGCCCCCGCAAGGACGCGGCCATCGCGGCGGTGCGCAATGCTGCTGCCACCGGCCAGCCGGCGGCGGCGCAGTTCTCGCTCTATGTGATGGGCACAGACGACCACATGGACGAGATCTACGGCTGCATAGACTTTCTCAAGCAGTCCGGCGTCTATGAGCGCTCCAAACATTTCTGCACGAAACTGCGCGGTGATGCCGGTGCGATCTTTTCGGCGCTGGACGAGGCTTTCTGCCGTTTCGGACCAGGCGCTGGCCACGTAACCCTCGACGTCACGGTCTCGGCCAACAGCCCGTCGGCCGTCTGAAGCCGCGCCGCTCTCGCGGCCGTCAAAGGTTATCTCCCGTGGTCTCATCATCAGTCGCTTCGCGCCCGATCGCGAGCTTTCTCGTCAAGGCAATGCCGGCCATGATCTCGGCCGGTTTGCTCCTGCTGGCGTGGGAGCTTTATGCCACCTATTCCGGCATCAGGGCCACGATACTGCCGGCGCCGTCACGCGTCTTCGAGCAAGCGATGCTCAATCGCGAGGCGCTGGCCGACAATGCCGTTCCGACCATCCGTGCCACGCTTCTTGGCTTTGCCTGTTCGCTCAGCGCCGCCTTCGTGCTGTCGATGCTGGTCGACTTCTTCCAGCCGCTGCGGCGTGCGTTGTTTCCCGTCTTCATCGTCAGCCAGACCTTGCCGCTGGTGGCGGTCGCGCCGCTGGTGGTGCTGTGGTTCGGCTTCGGGCTGGCGCCCAAGATCATGCTGGTGGCGCTGGTCACCTTTTTTCCGATGCTGGTTGCATTGGTCGAAGGCTATGAGGCGACCGAGGCCGAGATCGGGCAAATGCTGCGCGCCATGGGGGCAGGGCGCTGGCGCATCTTCCTGCTGGCGCGGCTGCCTTCGGCGCTGCCTTACTTCTTTGCCGGGTTGAGGATCTCCATCACCTATGCGGTGGTCGGCGCCATCTTCGCTGAATATGCCGGTGCCGCGAAGGGTCTGGGCATCTACATGCTCAACGCCAAAAACAATTTCCGTCCTGATCTGGTTCTTGCCGCCGTCGGTGTCAGCGCGGCGCTGACCCTTGTCCTGTTCGGGTTGACCGTGTTGCTGCAGCGCCTTGCCATGCCCTGGGAGCGAGCCGACAGGGAAACTGCCGGGAAGGGGGCCTGGCGATGAGCCGGCTCGAACTGCGGCATGTGCACAAGGCGTTCGGTGGGCTCGACGTGCTGGCCGATATTTCGCTCAGCGTCGGCGCTGGTGAGTTCGTCTCGATCCTTGGACCCTCGGGTGCCGGCAAGTCGACGCTGTTCCAGCTTCTGACCGGCGCCGAGCATGGCGAGGGCGAGATGTTGTTCGACGGCGCGCGGCTCGACGACCACGGCAGGCACTTCGCCTTCATGCCGCAGCGCGACGCGCTGATGCCATGGCGGCGCATCCTCGACAACACGACGCTCGGGCTCGAAGTGCAAGGTATGAGGAGACAGGCGGCGCGGGCGCGCGTTGCGCCGTTGTTTGCCGAATTCGGGCTTGCCGGCTTCGAGCGGCATTTTCCCGCGCAGCTGTCCGGCGGCATGCGCCAGCGCGCGGCCTTGCTGCGCACCGTGGTGCAGGAGCGCGACATGCTCCTGCTCGACGAGCCGTTCGGCGCGCTCGATGCGCTGACCCGCACCGCCATGCAGCGCTGGCTCGAACAGATGTGGCGGCATCATCGCTGGACGGCGCTCTTGATCACCCATGACGTGCGCGAAGCCGTGTTCCTGTCCGACCGCATCTATGTGCTGTCGGCGCGCCCGGCCCGCATCGTGCGTGAAATCAGGGTGCCGTTGCCGCGCCCGCGCAGCCTTGGCGGCGATGCCGCGCGCCAGGCAAGCGCGCTCGAGGCCGAAATCCTCGACATCATCCTCAACCCCAATCCATCCAAAGGACACGATCATGACTGACTTGACGCGCCGGCAGGCCTTGTTGCTGACCCTTGCCACCGGCCTTCCCTTGATTGCCGGGACGGGTCGGGCTCGAGCACAATCGGCGGCACAAAAGGTCACCGTCGCCCTCGACTGGACGGTCAATACCAACCACATCGGACTGTTCGTCGCCCGCGACAAAGGGTTTTATCGCGAAGCCGGGCTCGAGGTCGACATCCTGCCCTACAGCGATACCGGTGCGGGCACGCTGGTCGCAAACCGCGTCGCCGATTTCGGCATCAACGGCACCATCAGCCTGTTCACCCAGAGAACCGCCGGGGCGGATCTGAAGGGCGTCTATGCGGTGGTGCAATCCGAAACAGGCCGCGTGGTCTTCAATGCGGCACGCAACGAGATCAAAAGCCCAAGAAGCCTCGACGGCTTGATCTATGGCGGCTTCGGCAGTGCCTGGGAAAACGCGCTGATATCGACCATCATTCGCCACGACGGCGGCAAGGGCAATTTCGAGACGGTGACGCTCGGCACCTCAGCCTATGAGGCGCTGGCCAATGGGTCGGTCGATTTCACGCTCGAAGTCTCGACCTGGGAGGGTGTCGAAGCCGAACTCAGGGGCGTCAAGCAGCGCAGCTTCGTCTATGCCGATTATGGCGTGCCTGATGAGCACACGACGCTGATCTCTTCGAGCGAAGCCTATCTCCAGGCCAATCCCAAGCCTGCGGCCGACTTCGTTCAGGCGACGCGACGCGGCTACCAGTTCGCTGTCGACCACCCCGACGATGCGGCAACCCTGCTGATCGCTGCAAACAAGGATGCCTTGACCAATCCGGCGCTGATCCACGCCTCGCTGAAGGCATTGATCGACGGCCATTATCTACGCAGCCAAAGCGGGGCCATCGGGACGATGGATCCGGCCAAGATGGAAGCGATTGGCGACTATCTCTTCGCCTCCGGCATTTTGCGCGATTCCGACGGCAAGCTGGTTGCTCGACGTCCGGATTTCGGGAGCTATTTCCGCAACGACTATCTGAGCTAGTCTGGCAAAACCAAATGACATGGGTCGCCAGTCTTTCTTGGCGACCGCGTGGAGCAGGTCGTCTGGAAGTGGCGCCCTGGCTCCCCGACAGCCAGTTTAATACCGATCTGATCTTGTTGATTAACTGCCCGGCAATGGTTGCGTGCAAAGGTCGCCCTGAGGGATCATTGGGGTGTCTGCATTGCTCATATCAAAAAGCGAGGCGCTTTCGCACGTCAGTGACGGCAGGATTCTGTCCGCAGCCCGAAAGCGTGAGATCCTGGTGGATTTGCGGGAAGGTTTCTTTCGGATCTGCGCGCTGGCCTTCGCGGGCATGTTCGTCTACCGCGGCGTGTATCACCTGATGCTCGACCCGACGCGCATCAATGTGGCGCTGGTGGCAATTTCCGAGATCCTGACCTTTACCTGGCTGCTTCTGTCGCGTCGGCCGAAGGTTCGCGACTGGAACCCGCTCACGGTGGTTGTCTCCGTGATCGCCAGCTTCGGTGTCGGTTTCATCGACCTGGAGCCGGGCGTGGCCATCATCCCGGTCCATGTTGCGGCGCCGCTGCAGGCCCTGGCGTTGGGGTTCGTAATCTGGGGAAAGATATCGCTGGGGCGTTCTTTCGCCATTCTGCCGGGCAATCGCGGCGTGATGACAGGCGGTGCCTACCGTCTGGTGCGGCATCCGATCTATGCCGGCTATCTTGCCGGCCATCTCTTGTTCCTGCTGTCGGCCTTTTCCTTCTACAATCTAGCCGTCTACGCGGTGATCACCTTCTTCCAGGTGCACCGCATCCTGCGTGAAGAGGCGCTGCTGGCCGTCACGCCGGAGTATCGGGACTATATGAAGCGCGTCCACTACAGGCTGTTCTACGGCGTCGTTTGACAGGCGCCCCGGCGCGCAGAATCGTTCGGTCTGCAACCACACTGGCAACGTTCGATCGTCAATAGACCTGCGCATTGTTTGTGCAAGCTAATATTGCGACTTTTACTGGCGTTTATTTCAGAAATTTTGAGATATATATACCACACTTCAATTTCAGTATTCTCTCTCTGTGAAGCTGAAACTCACTACCTCGCGTAATTGCTTCTGCAATCGGCTTCTCGCCATCTCCGGCCGATCGGAAAGCCCGCCACGCTGGTGGGCTTTCTGCGGTCCACAGGCGTGCCGGAATTAAATTCTGGTTGCCGTCACCAGGATGGCCGTTTCTGTTGCTGGCGTGACTTCTTCCGCGCGATGCCCGCCACAATCGCGGAACGGTAGGCCTTTGGAGCGCTCGTCTTTTGAACATCGCAGCTGCGAGGTTCAATCCTACGGCGCCGGCTCCTATGGCGGCGGCGGCCTTGGGCTCGTGCTGCTCATCGTCATCGTGCTTGTCGTACTCGGGTGCATCTAGCCGGGTTATCGCCAACTGATCGCAATCTCGTGAGCGCCCCAATGTCGGCGTGCACCGGATTGTGATGCAGGCAAGCCGGCTTGTGATCCTGCACTCTGCAAAACTTTCGTATGGTCATTGCGGTCCACACCCCCCCGTGGAAACAAGAGGAGAGGGTCCCACCCCTTGTCCTCCTCCAAGGCCCGCTCCGGTTCACCGTAGCGGGCTTTTGCTTGCTGGCGAGGCAAAACCGGCTCGCATCAAACCCTATGGGCGAGGCGTTCAGATGCTGGCGCCAGTCGACTACTCCATGTCAGGCACGTCACCGCTGACGAAGAGCGTGTTCGGCGGACCATATTCGCCCAGCGTCGGATCGGCCTCACGGCTCCAGGCGATGACGCCGGAATGCTTTGCCGTCAGAGCCCTGGCGGTGCGTATGGCGCGATCCTCGCTCTGCTGGTCGGCGGGTCCAAAGGCTGGGAACAACTCGCCATCCTCACCGCGATCGAACGCGACCACGACGATCAGCCTGGGATTTTTCTGGCCACTGGAATCGGACATCTTGCACCTTTGGCGCAGAACCTATCACATTGCTCGGGGTTGAAGGCCGCGAATCGATGAATGCCGACTTTGGGGAGTGGCATCGTGCAAGATCAGCGTTTCGATGAGCCGGTCAGGATTGCGCTCGGCCGATCGCGAAACTCGATCTTCAACGTGGAGCGGGTCGCTCAGGCTGCCGACATCCTGCTGAACCGCTGGCCGGTTGCGACCGGGCAAAAGCATATGGTTGCCCGCAAGGCCTGTCTGGCCGTGCTCGAGGGAAAGAAAGAAGTCTCGGCGGCAAGAGCGGCGTTCATCAACGCCGCTATCGAGGCGGACATCCTCGTCGAACCGCGTGAGGTGTCGATCCCGTAGCCTGTCCCTGGTGAAATTGAATCAGGATCTGGCTCCATCCCCTTGATGTATGCCCCTTTTTGGCGATCGCCGACCGGCTTTTCAGGGCTATTGACCTGCCTCTCGGCACGCCCTGCACGGTTATCCCGCACATTTCGCTGCCTGTTGGTCAGTCTTCGGCATCTGTTGACATAGCATCCGGGCCTCGGTATTGAACAGGATTATACAGGTTCATTGAACAGGTACCCTTATGAAGCGGCGCGCGGTTCAACTGTCTCCCGGCACGGGCAAGCCCGAGCAGATCGCCACCGTCCTCGAACATGAGATCCGTTCCGGCGTCCTCGGTTTCGGCGACCGCCTTCAAAGCGAGAACGAACTCGTCCAGCGCTTCTCCGTTAGCCGCAATACGGTCCGCAAAGGCCTCGAGGAACTGTCCAGCCGCGGGCTGATCACGACCAAGGTTGGTATCGGCTCGTTCGTCACCTTCGACGGCAAGCCGGTCGACGACTCGATCGGCTGGTCGCGCGCGCTGGCCGATGCCGGCGCCAATGCCGAGACGCGGACGCTGCGGCTGGAGGTCATCGAAGACCCCGATCTGGCTGCGCTGCTTGGCATCGAAAGCCCGTTCTTCATCGCCGTCGACCGGGTGCGCACCAACGCCAGCGACGGCCATGCGATCTCCATCGAGCGCAGCCGGTTGCCATTGTCCTCCGAGCTCGAGGACGTACCGTTGCGCGGATTGCGCGAGGGCTCGCTGCACCAGACGCTGCGCGTCGCCGGCCTCATTCCCGACCATGGCGAGGAATGGGTCGAGATCGAGATGCTCAATGCCGAGGATGCGGCCATCCTCGGCTGCCCGCAAGGCACGCCTTTCCTGCGTGGCCGCCGGCTGACGCGCGCCGCCGACGACCGGCCGATCGAGTACGTCACCAGCCTGCTCAATCCGGCGCATTTTGCGCTGCATATGAGGTTCTGAGCGATGTCGGATGCGACCAGCAAGGCTATTGACCGCGCCATGGGGGCGCTTGTCGGCGGAGCGCTGGGCGATGCGCTCGGCATGCCGACGCAGCTTTTGTCGCCGGTTCGCATTGCCGAACTCTACGGCCATGTTGAGGATTTCATCGAGCCTTTCCCGGATCATCCGGTGTCGAAGGGATTGGCCGCCGGCACCATCACCGACGATACCGAGCAGGCGTTGCTGCTCGGCCGCATCCTGGTCGAATCCGGCGACCGTTTCGACCACGCGCGCTGGGTCAATGCGCTGCTCGACTGGGAACGCGAGGTTAAGGCGCGTGGCAGCTATGACCTTTTGGGGCCATCGACCAAACGCGCCATCGACGCCATCAACAATGGTATGCCGGCTGAGGAAGCGGGGCGCAGCGGCGACACCAATGGTGCGGCGATGCGTATCGCGCCGGTCGGCATCATGATGCCGCTCGAACCGTTGGAAGGATTCGTCGGCAAGGTGGCTGAGACCTGCCGGGCCACGCACAACACCTCGATTGCCATCGCCTCCGCCGCTGCCGTTGCGGCAGCCGTCAGCCGCGGCGTCGCCGGCGGTGGCTGGCGCGACGCTTCCGCCAGCGCGGTCGCGGCGGCGAGGCGA
>NZ_RZPF01000318.1:0-6957 GCF_004022735.1 Mesorhizobium sp. M7A.F.Ca.AU.001.01.1.1 | reverse complement strand
GTCTTGGCTTCCGCCAGTTCCTGCTCGTAGGCAGCAACGGCGGCGTCGGCCTCGCCCTTCAACCTGGCCGCCTGGTCGAGGTCCTGCGTGATGCGATCGTTGCGGACATCGATGATGCCGCCGACGCGCGGCATCACCACCCGCTTCAGGAAGAGATAGAACAGCCCGAAGGTGATCGCCAGCCACAGAAGCTGCGACGGGAACGTCGCCGGATCGAATGGCGGAAACGTGCCATGCGCTTCAGCAGGCACGCTGGTGCCGGAATGCGTGTCGCCTTCCGTCGCAGCGTGGCTGGTATCGGCTGATGGCGCGGACTCTTGCGCAAAGGCAGATGTCACGAACATGGACTATCCCCGAAATTCAGGCCCGCCGCTTGCGCGGCCGGCCTGTCCAATCTTCCCGAGTGCTCAGCCGAACAGGGCCAGAAGCGCGATGAGAAGCGAGAAGATGCCCAGAGCTTCGGTCACGGCAAAGCCGAAGATCAGACGGCCGAACTGGCCATCGGCGGCCGACGGGTTGCGCAGTGCGCCCGCCAGGTAGCTGCCGAAGATGTTGCCGAGGCCAATGCCCGCGCCACCCATGCCCAGGCAAGCGATGCCGGCGCCGATGTACTTTGCTGCTTCTGCGTCCATTTGTTCAACTCCTTTGGATCTAAAATTCCGTTGCGATTCCATCCGGCGCCAATGTTGGAAATCTTTGGGCCGGAAACTTTTGGACCTAGTGCCCTGGATGCAGGGCGTCGTTGAGATACATGCAGGTCAACACGGCAAAGACGTAGGCCTGCAGGAAGGCGACCAGCAGTTCCAGTGCCGTCAGCGCCACCGCCATCGCCAGAGGCAGGATCGAGCCGGCGACGCCAACCGCGCCGAGCGCGCTCAGGCTGACGACGAAGCCGGAGAACACCTTCAGCGTGATGTGGCCGGCGAGCATGTTGGCGAACAGACGAACCGAGAGGCTGACCGGGCGCGACACGAAGGAGATTACTTCGATCAGCACCACGAGAGGCAGCAGGAAGACCGGCACGCCGTGCGGCACGAACAGTTTCAGGAAGCCAAGACCATGCTTCATGAAGCCGTAGACGACCACGGTTGCGATCACCAGCACGGCAAGGCCGAAGGTGACGATAATGTGGCTGGTGACGGTGAAGAAATAGGGGAACAGGCCAAGCAGATTGGCGACGAGCACGAACATGAACAGCGAGAACACGAGAGGGAAGAACTTCATGCCCTGCGTGCCGGCGGCGTCGCGCAACATGTTGCCGACAAACTCGTACGCCATCTCGGAGACCGACTGAAGCCGCCCGGGAACCAGGCTGCGGCTCGACGTCGTGAGAAACAGGAATCCAGCCGCGACGATCACGGTTGCGACCATGAACAGCGCCGAATTGGTGAAAGACAGGTCATAGCCGCCGATGTCGATCGGAATCAGCTTGTTGATATGGAACTGGTGGATCGGATCGACCTTGTCAGCTGCCACGTTCAAACCCCGTCAATGCCGCGTACGGCCTCGTTACCATTACCGCACATGGTGCGCGGTCATTTCTTGTCGTCTTGGCCACGGCGCGATTTATCGCCCTGTCCAAATTCTGCCACGACGCCGGCGGAACGCATCACATTGAGCACTCCGGCGCCAAAACCAAGCAGCAGAAACACGATCAGACCCCATGGCGATGTCCCCGCCAGACGGTCGATGACCCAGCCGATGCCGGCACCCACCACCACCCCGGCGATAAACTCGCTGGAGAGTTTGAGCGCCTGACCATAACCGGCCACACTGCCCGCTTTCGCGTCGTCTTTCCCCTCGAGCCGGCCCGGCCGCCTTGTCGCAAGCGAAGCTTCAAGGTCACGGCGGCGGCGCTCAAGATCGTCGTCGCGGATGTCGGGTTCATGCTGATTGCCGCGGCCGGTTTCTCCGGTTCCGTCTGGCCCATTCTTGTCGGCCATCGCAACCCCCCTGCCCGGTCAGACCGTCACCGTCCGTCCGCTTCTAAAGTCGCCGGCAACATAGTTAGAGGGTTTGCGCCCGTCAAGCCACGGGCGGAAGTTCATTGCCATGTATTTTAGGCAATAAAATCAATGAATTACGAAGGTGCGACATCGTGCCCGCCAGGATGACGAGGATGCATGGCGCGAATCCCCCGCGCAATGGCTCTTTGATCGGCTGCGCGCCACATCAAGGATCAGCGGCTGCTCCGCACTCAGCTCCAGCCGCCGCCATAGGTCCGATAGAAGATATGCAGGCCGATCTTGGTCATCTTCTGCATCGTGCGCGCCCAGCCGGGGTGGACATATTGGGCATAGTAGTGGGTCGACGATCCGACTTCCGGAATGAAGATCTTGCCGGCGGTGACGGCCATGGCGATCTCCTGGGCGGTCTTGTAGGCGGCTGGGCTATCGATGCGCTTCTTCCTGCCGTCGCAGGCGAAGGAGAACTGGCAACGGTTGAACCAGCTGTCGTTCTGGTAGACGACGCCGCAGATCGAATTCGGATAGGTCGGATTGCGGACGCGGTTGAGGATGACCTGAGCGACAGCGGCTTGGCCGCGCACGGATTCGCTCCTCGCCTCGAAATAGATTCCGTTGGCAAGGCATGCCTGCTCCTTCTTGGAGAAGACACTCGCCGGCAGCGGGTTCTGGATCCACGAATGATCGCCCTTGGCCATCGGCGGAATGAAGCGGCCCTCATTGGGCTGCTCGTCCTGAAGCAGGGCCTCGAAGGGCGATGCCTTGGCATAGTCCGGCTCGGATTGCGCATAGGCGGTGGCCAGCACATCCGGATGGTCGTTGTTGACCAGCGCCGCCAGCATGGCCGGCACGCCGGGATCCGGCTTCTTGTCCTCGCGCGCATGGAATGCCGCGGCGATCTGGATTTCCTTGCCTTTGATCTGCGGCTTGGCGAAAGCCATTTTCAGGCCGCTGTCCATGCTGGGTCGCAGCAAGGAGGAGGTGCGCTCGAAGATCGAGCCGGCGTTGAAGTTCTTCGGGGGTGCGACGGGAGACATCTGGACGATGCGCCCTTTCTTCTCGGCGCGCACGACGCGGTCCTCATCGGGCGTGGCGCTGACCTTGCCGCCCTTGCCGCGAAACGACACGTTGCCGACACCGGCCAGGTGGACGCCCGATCCGGAAATGGAGCCGGTGACATCGGAATCGACAAAGGGCATCTCGGCCGCGTGGGTCGAGCCGGCGACGGATTTCTCGACATAGGAATTCCAGCGCGTGCTCGATGCTTCGAGGCCGGAAACGAGGCTCGTCATGTCCTGATAGGCGGCGACGGTCGGAAAGCCGATCCAGATGCCGAAACCGATGACGAGCGGACCCAGAAAGCCACGTTTTCTCTCACCGGCGGCGGCAACCAGCCGCTTCAACACACGTCGATGCACGGAACTCTCTCCAGGAACGCTACAGACCCCACTGGAGAGCAAAATGATGCATTAACCTTGATGGGACGTTAACGGATTCGATCGGGTTTTCCCGGTCGGCCCGAGGTCGTGGTTGCGAAGTCGGGCGATTTTGCGGCCGGACCATTCAGGCCGGGCGCAGGAAGATCGGCCGGGCGATCAGCGCGCAGATGGCGGCCGCCAGCCAGACGCCGGACCAGGACCAGAGGTGCAAGAGCCCCGGAATGGCCACCGGCACCAGGAAGAAGCCGACGAAAACAAAGGTGTTGGCAAGGCTGAGCGCGGTTCCGACATGGCCGGCGCCGGCAAGGGTGGCAAGCTCGGTGTAGGCGACGCCGTGCCAGGCGGAGACAGAGATGCCTGCGACAATAAGCACGACCGGAAGAACCGCCGACCAGATGAGCTGGCCGCCCGGAATGGTTGGGCCGAACAGGACCAGCAGCCAAAGCATGGCGAAGGCAAGGGCGCTGAACGCGCTGCACAGGCGAAGAAATTGGCGGCGGTTGCCATAACGGTCGGTGAAGCGGCCGCTCCAGATGCGCATGACCATGGCGCTGATCTGCACCGCGGCGAGGCTGGCACTGATTGCCGCCGTTCCCAACCCAACGAAGTCGTGCAGGAATACGGAGGCGAAGGTGAGCACGGCCACCTGCGGAAAGCAGAGCAGGCCGATGGCGGTCGCGATACGCCAGACGTCGCGATTGCGCAGCGGCGCCGGTCCGGCCACAGCCGAAGCGGGATGGCCCTCGCCCGCCGTCGGCGGCTCGTGCAGCCAGCGCCAGGCGAACAGGGCAGACAGAGCGGATGCACCCGCCAGGACTCCGAACACCGCGGCAAAGCCGAAAGCCAGCGCAAGCGAGGGCAGCACGAGCGCGCCAAGGCCGCCGCCAAGCGGCACCGCCGTCTGCCTGATGCTCATGGCGAAGCCGCGCTCGTTTTCCCGGAACCAGCCCATGATGGCGCGGCCGCTCGAACCGTTGACGCTGCCGCCGAGCAATCCGGTGATGAATAGGCTCGTGGAGAGCAGCGTGACATCGGGAGTACCGGTCCTTGTCGGCACGACCAGCATCGCCATGACCAGGAGCCACGCCGCCGTCGCGCCGAGCCCGATCAACAGCACGCGGCGGTCGCCCCAGCGATCGGTGAGCAAGCCCCAGGGCAGTTCGCTGAGCGCGACCCCAAGCCCGAGAAGGCCGAGCGCCAGACCGAGTTCGGCATTGCCTAGGTGATAGCCCTGGCGAAGAACGACCGCCGTCGCCGGGATGCCGGAGAACGTAGCCGAGAAGGCGGCATTGGCGGCAACGCCGATGCCCAGGACTTTCCAGCGATGGCCCGGCGTGAACGCCCTCCCGGTGGAACCGGTATCTTCCAGAAGTTCCGACGGCTGCCGGTCGGTGCAATTGACAATGGCGGACATGACTTCATTTCCCGTGCTGGCCAGCGGTCCGGCCTTGACGATCTGTCCCTACCGCCATAATTTCGTCCTGAAAATCAGGAAGTTTTGAACTTACAATCCTGAAAATCGGGACTTCCAACATGCGACGCGTGACATTCGACCTCGACGTCCTGCGCAGTTTCGTCACCGGCATGGAGCTGGGTAGCTTTGCCAAGGCCGCTGACCGGCTTGGCCGGTCGACGTCGGCGGTCAGCGCGCAATTGAAGAAACTGGAAGAACAGGCGGCGACGCCGATCTTCCGCAAATCAGGACGCGGCCTCGCTTTGACCGAGGCAGGCGAGACCATGCTCGGCTATGCGCGCAGGCTGATCGAATTGAATGACGAGGCGGCATCCGCCATCCACGGTGTCGAGCTGGAAGGCTGGGTACGGCTCGGCTTGCAGGAAGATTTCGGCGAGGCGGTGCTGCCGGACGTGCTCGGCCGATTTGCCCGGGCGCACCCCAAGGTGAAGATCGAAGCCAGGATCGCACGCAGCCACGACCTTGCCGAAAGGGTCCTGTCAGGCAGCCTCGATATCGCGCTCGCCTGGCACTGCGGCGAAACGCTGCCCTACAGCCAGCATGTCGCCGATGTGCCGATGCGCTGGATCGGGCCGGCAAAGCGTATCGAGACCAGCCTGCGCAACAGTGAGCCGCTGCCGCTGGTGGCGCTCGAAGCGCCATGCCTTCTGCGCACGGTGGCAACCGAAACGCTCGACCGCGCCGGCCTGTCGTGGCGGATGGCCTTTTCCAGCCCGAGCCTTGGCGGCATCTGGGCAGCCGTGGCGGCGGGGCTGGGGCTGACAATCCGCACCGACATCGGCCTGCCGGCCAGCGTCAGCGCGATGACGCCGGAGATCGCCGGGCTGCCGGCATTGCCCAAAATGGCGTTGGTGCTGCACCAGAAGGATGCTGAACTGGATCCGGTGGCAGCGCGGCTGGCCGACATATTGCTGCAGGCGGCGTTGCAGGCGCTGCCACGGGACGAGCGGTTGAAGGAGGTCGCTTAGACAGCCGGAACAGGTATCCAGCGCCCGACCGCTTATTTACGCTTGTTCGACCTGCCGGCGAACGGATTGTCCGACGTGCGCAGCGCGATGCGGATCGGCACGCCGGGCATATCGAAGGCTTCGCGCAGGCTGTTGGAGAGATAGCGGACATAGGATTGCGGCATCGCATCGGGCCGCGAGCACTGGACAACGAAACCCGGCGGCCGGGTCTTGGCCTGGGTGACGTATTTGACCTTCAGCCGGCGCCCTGCCACGGCAGGCGGCGGATGGTGTGCCAGGATGCCTTCCAGCCAGCGGTTGAGCTTGCCAGTCGAGACGCGGCTGTTCCATACCTTGTGGGTCCTGATGACGGCATCCATCAGCTTGTCGAGGCCGCGCCCGGTCTCGCCGGAGACAGGTACGGCCTGCAGGCCGCGCGCCTGGGGAAGAAGCCGTTCCGTCTTCTCGCGCAGTTCGGCCAGAAGCTCCTGGGGATGGTCGATCAGGTCCCATTTGTTGAAGGCGATCACCGGCGCCCGGCCTTCCCTGATGATCAGGTCGGCGATCTGCAGATCCTGCTTCTCGAAGGGAATGGTGGCGTCGAGCACGATGATGACGATCTCGGCGAAGCGGATGGCGCGCAGGCCGTCCTGCACCGACATCACTTCGAGCTTTTCGTGAATCCTGGCCTTGCGGCGCATGCCGGCCGTATCGAACAGCTTCAGGCGGCGGCCATGCCAATCCCAATCGACCGAGATCGAATCACGGGTGATTCCGGCTTCCGGTCCGGTGAGCAGCCGCTCTTCGCCGATCAGCGCGTTGATCAGCGTCGACTTGCCGGCATTGGGACGGCCGACGACGGCGATGCGCATCGGTTTGGTGTCGTCATAGGTGTGCTCGGCATCCGGATCGGCGATATCCTCGCCGATCAGCACCTCGCCGGCAGCGATCTCTTCGTCTTCGCCATCTTCGTCTTCGCCGAAGGCGCGCGCTTCGCCGAGCGCGCCGATCACGGCGTCGCGCAAATCGGGCATGCCCTGGCCATGCTCGGCCGAAACCGGGATCGGCTCGCCCAGGCCGAGCTCCCAGGCTTCCAGCATACCGCCCTGGGCGCCCTTCGCCTCGGCCTTGTT
>NZ_RZPF01000317.1:0-6970 GCF_004022735.1 Mesorhizobium sp. M7A.F.Ca.AU.001.01.1.1 | reverse complement strand
TCATGGCGTCGAGCACATTGCGATTGGAATGGCCGATATTGGCCACCATCGGGCCGCTCGAGCCATCGATGAAGCGGCGGCCGTCCTGCGTCCACATGTAGATGCCTTCGGCGCGGTCGATCAGCGGCCGGCGCAGGCTGGACAGATAGAACAGATGCGAGTCTCGCCGGGCTTCGGTTTCTTGAACGGCGGATTGGACTTTCGACATGTCAGGGCTTTCCGAGGTAACGATCGAGGACATTTTTCGTGACGCGTTCGACCATCGGGTCCTGTCTTAGCAGGCCGGCGACCCATTCGCAGCTTCCGGCATGGAACACCTCGCCCTTGCCGCGCGGGAAATTGACGATCATGCCGTTGCCGCGTTTGACCTTTTCCAGATTGGCGTCGCTCGCCTCGCCAAACAACGTTTCGGCGGTGAAGCGGCCGTCTTCGTCGGTGAGGAACTGGTCCTCGATCGGGATATCGGCGCTTTCCTCGACCTGGGATGCCATGCCGACGGCGAGAACCTGCAGGCCATCTGGCGCGCCGCTGGTCGCAGTCGGGTAGGGCAGGCCGCCGCGTATCTCGAAGTCGAGCCCGTCGACCTCATAGCCATAGACATGGCTGTCGGCGCCCAGCAGGTCGCCATAGTAGATGCCGGTGCCGGCGAAGGCCCAATGCTCGGGCCGGTAGACCGGGAAACCACGCACGCCGCGCGGTGCACAGCCGCCCCAGCCGGCATAGACACCGCGCGTCGCGTTGAGCCCGAAGGTCGCCGAACCCGGCCGGCCGATTTCCGGCGCCTCCCAGGAATTGGTGGCACGGGTGACGTCGCCGTCTGGGAGATAGGCCGGATCTTCGGCACGCGAGCGATATTTGTAGCAGACCTGCCGGCGGCCCTCGTCTTCGAACCGCGTCTGCCACATGAAATTGCCGGCAAAGCGCGCCGCATGGCCGCCGCGGGTCACATAGGCGTCGACGGCATCGCGCATTTCCCAGGTCCAGTATTCGTCATGGCCGACGAACACGGCGCAGTCATAGCCGTCGAGAATTTCCGGCGAAAAATGCAGATCATGCTGGCTGGCGAGATCGACTTGATAGCCGGCCCGCTCGGCGAAGCGGAAAAAATGGCTGTCGTAGCTGGCCCAGCCGGACGAAGCGTATTTCTTCGAATGGCCGGTGGCGAGCGCCCACTCCATGTGCGGATAGCGCGGCACGGTCTTCGGCGGCACAGCGACCTCCAGCGGCACACGCGGCGCATCCTTGGGCAGCACGACGAAGCCACGGCACCAGGGGCGCTGCGTCGAGACGATGGGCGAATACTGGTTGCGATCCGGCCCGGTGATGCCCTGATAGTGGTTGGAGCCGCCCCAGGTGTTGTAGGCCAGCCATGTGCCTGTCGCCGCCACCTGGAGCACGCGGCCAGGTTTGCGGCCCGGCTGCGGGCAGACGATGAAAATATGGTGGCATTGGATCGGCTTGCCGTCGAGCCCGTCGGCGGTCAGCGTGACCCGATAGGCGCCGGACGGCCAGCCCGCTCCGACGCGAAATTCGAAGGATGGGTCCCAACCGCAGCCTTCAGCCGAACACTGGTCGGGTGTGTCCTGCCAGCGTGCCGCGATGCCCGATTTCTCGAATACTTTGTTTTCGCTGCCGCCATCTCGGGTGATTGTGATGCCGAACGTCGCAGCTGTCGAACTGACATGCAAAGCCACCGTTTCGCCGGCGCGATAGGAAAACCGGTCGCTGTAGCACCAGATCTCGCCGCGCTCGCCATCCATGCCTGGCCACTCGTAATAGTGGCCGCGCACCGCGTGGCGGCGCTGCTCCGGCGTCAGTCCGAAATCGGGGAATTCCGTGTTTGGGCTGGTCATGGTCATACTCAGGCGGAAAGATATTTCTTGAGGAAGCTGCGCGTGCGGTCCTTCTGCGGCGCGCGGAACATGTCGCCGGGCGGGCCTTCCTCGACGATCACGCCGTCATCCATGAACAGCACCCTGTCGGCCACTTCGCCGGCAAAGCGCATCTCATGCGTTACGATGAGCATGGTCATGTGTTCGGCGGCAAGCTGTTTCATCACCGCGTTGACCTCGTCGACCAGTTCCGGATCGAGCGCCGAGGTGGCTTCGTCGAACAGCATCACCTTGGGCTGCATCGCCAGTGCACGGGCAATGGCCACACGCTGCTTCTGGCCGCCCGAAAGCCGCGAGGGGTAGGCGTCGATCTTGTCGGCGAGCCCGACCTTGGACAAGAGGCTATGCGCCAGCGCATGCGCGTCACTTTTGGTCATGCCTTTTAGGATGATCGGTCCCATGGAAATGTTCTCGATCACGGTCAGATGCGGGAACAGATTGAAGTGCTGAAACACCATGCCCATCTGCTGGCGCACCTTGTTGATGTGCCGCTCGAAGGCATGGCCGTGCAGCTTCTGGTTGACCTGCACGCCGTCGAGCCAGACTTCACCGGAGTCCAGGGATTCCAAATGGTTGATGGAGCGCAGCAGCGTGCTCTTGCCGGAGCCACTCGGGCCGATGATGGCGACGATCTGCCCGCGATCGACCGACAGGCCTATGCCTTTGAGAACCTCGACGGCGCCAAACGATTTGCGCGCGCCGCGAACCTCGACCATTGGCCGCTGCGTGCTCATCGGGAAACCTCCACATGTCTTTCAAACCGACGCAAAGCCGCCTCGAGCACAAGATTGAGAATGTAATAAAGCGCCGCTGCGGTGATGTAGAACTCGAACGGGCGGAACGTTTCGCTGATCGCCAGCTGGGCCGAATGGACCAACTCGGCGATGCCGATGACCGAGACGATCGAGGATTCCTTCAACAGCGCGATCAGATTACCGCCGATCGGTGGTGCCGTGTTGCGGATGGCTTGCGGTATCACGACATGGCGCAGCGTCTGCCACTTGCCGAAGCCGATGCTGCGCGCACCCTCCGTCTGGCCGACATCGACGGCCACGATGCCGGCGCGGATGATGTCGGCATTGTAGACGGCAAAGTGCAGGCCGAGCCCAACAATGCCGGCGGCAAGGGCAGGAATGTCGATGCCGATCTGCACCAGGCCGAAATAGATCAGGAACAGCTGCAACAGCAGCGGCGTGCCCATGAACACCCACATGAGCGCGCGCACGGGATAGGCAACGATCTTAGGGGCGTAGAGCACGATGACCGCGAACAGGATGCCGCCGACGAAGCTGAGTGCGCCCGCCGAGACCGTCAGCACCGCCGTCCACCAGGCACCAATCAACAGAAGGTCCCAGTAGGGCGCGACGACGGTGAAATCCAAACCTTGCATCGTGCTCTCCGGTCAGACGATGGCGAAGCGTTTGTCGAGCAGGTCGACGATCCGCGCAACCGCGTAGACCATGATCATGTAGAGCAGGGCTGCAACGCCGAATATCTCGAACGGCTTGTAGGTGGAGCCGATGAAGCGCTGGGCGGTGTAGGTCAGTTCGACGACTGAAATGGTCGACACAAGTGCTGATCCCTTCAACAAAGCAACCGTATTGACCCCGAGCGGCCGGATCATCAGCCGTGCGGCCTGCGGCAGCACGACCTTGCGCAAGGTCTGGAAACGGCTGAAGCCTGTTGTGCGGGCGGCCTCCGTCTGGCCCCTGTCGACCGCGACCAGCGCACCACGGATCGATTCCGCCATATAGGCGCCGATGTTGAGACCGAGGCCGATAACGCCGGCGGCGAACGGCTCCAGATTGATGCCGATCTGCGGGCCGCCGAAATAGAGCACGAAGAGCTGGATCAGGCACGGCGTGCCGCGAAACAGGCTGACATAGAGCGTGCCGATGGTCCGCAGGATTGCCGATTTCGACATCTTGGCGGCCGCGGCCAATGAAGCAGCCGCGAGGCCCAGGATCAGGGCCAACACCGTGATCTCGATCGTCACCAAGGCGGCCTCCACGAAGAACGGGAAGACGCGCTGCATCAAGGAGAAATCCATGAAAGGGTCCAGCAGGAGTAACGCTCGGCTTCAGGCGGCTTTGCTCGCCTGAAGCCAGGAGAGATCAGCGGATGTCGCTGCCGACCCACTTCATCGAGATCTTTTCGTAGCTGCCGTCCGCCAGCATGTCGTCCAGCGCCTTCTGCATCGCAGCCTTGAGCTCCGGATTGTCCTTGCGGATGGCGATGCCGATGGCAACAGCGCCGCCTTCGATATCGGGCGTGTTGAGCTTGCGGACCTTCTCGCCCGTCTCCTTGACGGCAACCATGACCGGAATGTTGTCGACGACTATCGCGTCGACGCGGCCGGCCCTCAGCTCCAGCAGCATTTCCGGCAGGCCCTTGTAGGTACGGATATCCCAGCCACCCTTTTCGCGCGCCCATTTCTCATGCGTCTCGCCCAGCGTCACGCCAATGGTCTTGCCCTTGAGGTCGTCGAGGCTCTGCACTTTCGACTGCTCGCTGACGAAAACGGCGCGGCCGGCGTGGTAGTAAGGCCCGACGAAATCGACCACCTTTTCACGCTCAGGCGTGATCGTCATCGAGCCAACGACGGTGTCGTATTTGTTGGCGAGCAGGCCGGCAATGATGCCGTCCCAGGCCGTGGTGATGATGGTGCCCTTGACACCGATGCGCTCGGCGATGGCCTTGCCGATATCGGCGTCGAAACCGACGACTTCATTCTGGTCGTTGACGAAGTTGAAGGGCGGATACTGACCGCTCATGGAAATCTTCAGCTCGCCCGCCGCCTTGATCTTTTCGAGGTCGTCGGCCCTGGCCGAAACGGCAGTGAAGGTCGACGCAAGCAGCAGGGCCGCAACGGCGATGCCGGAAAATACTCTGTTCATCTGATTTCATCTCCTCTGGATGGCGCGCAAGGTTTGTTCTTGGGAGGCGTGCAGACGCTTTCCTGTCATCAATGATTGCCTTTGCGGTATCATTGCGCAAATAGATAATGCGAATAGAGAGCATAGATATCAGGAATGGTACTTCCACGCCCCGAACGGCTGGTCTGGGATCTCGACTGGAACCTTCTGAGGACATTCGTCGTCATCGCGGAGGTGAAGGGCATCACGCGAGCTGCGGAGCGACTGAACCTCAAGCAACCCAGCGTCAGCAATGCTCTGCGGCGACTGGAGGACCGGGTGGGCCGGCGTCTGGTCGAGCGCGACGCGACGCGCTTCGAACTGACCGAGGTCGGGCGGCTTCTCTACGAGCAGAGCGTCGAGGTGTTCGGCACCATATCGCAGTTGCCGCTGCTGATGCGCGGCATCAGCGACGATGTTCCCGGCCATGTGATGATCGCGACGGCAAGCCATGTCGTCTCGCCGCTCTTTGATCAGGCGCTGTCCGAGTTCCACAGCAACTACCCGCACGCCAGCATCACCATTTCAGTCGCAGCAAGCACCGAAGTCGCCAAGCAGGTGAGGGAGCGGCGTGCTTCCTTCGGCATCTGCCTGGTCAGCCAGCGCGATCCGGCGCTGGAATATGCGATGGTCTACCGCGAGTTCTTCGGCTTCTTCTGTGGGCCGCAGCACAGGCTTTACGGGCAAACCGGGCTGACGCTGACCGATCTCCGAGGCGAGCCCTCGGTATCGTTCCAGACCGACCATATCTCGGATGCGTTGCGGCCGGTCGCGCTGTTGCGCAGCGAGGCCCGGCTCAATGCCGATGTCGTCGGCGTGTCCTCGAGCCTGGAAGAGGTGCGGCGCATGATCGTCGCCGGGTTGGGCATTGGGCCGCTGCCGCTGCACGTCGCGCGGCGGGATGTGGCGGATGGAATGCTGTGGCGGCTGCCGCCCTATGACGCGCCGCCGGCCATCGACATCTTCCTGCTGGTCAATCCGGACAAGGTGATGAACCGCGCCGAGAAGGCGCTGCTGTCAGGGCTGCAGACGCTGATTGCCGACACGCCCCTCGATGACCGCATCTACATAGGCTGACGGGCGGAGACAGGCTTATTCGATCAAGAAGGCCGAAGAGCGGTCGCGCATCGGCTCGTCCAGAGCGACCGAGGCGCGCGCGGCAAGGTCGAAGCGCACGCTTGTCGTCCGGCTCGATGCGCGGACAATGCCGTCGAGCGAGCCCAACATCACCTGTTCGAAGGTGATGGAGGTGCGGCCGATCTTCACGACATGCGAGCGGATGGTGATGAGTGCACCGGCTTTCGTTTCATGCCGATAGTCGATTTCGGTGCGCACGTCGGCCCATCCGATCTGCGACGCCTGGTTGTCGTCCTGTCCGGCAATATGGCCGAGAAGCTGGAAGCTGGCATCATCGAACATCGCCGCGTAGTGACGCACATTCACGTGCCCCATCACGTCGCACATCCAGGGATGAGCGACGCCGACAAAGGTGACGAGAGATTTGCTCATGGGGATTTGCTCCGTGGCCTTCGACGATCGCGCAGACGCAATATCGAAACGCGCGACGACAGGCAAACGATCTGCTGTCCCTGGCATCTTCGAACCGAGAATGGCCTTCGGACTTCGTATTCGTTAGCCGCACCCTTGGCCACCTCCATCAAACGGACTATTTCAGGGGTGGCGGCGTTTCCGCCACGGGGGTCGGCATGCTCAGAGTGCAAAAGGTCAAGGTCGACGAGATCTACGTGCCGACGGCGCGCAAGAAAACGCTGCATCCCGAGACCGTCCGCCATCTCGCCGAGGACATTCTGGAAAACGGCATGAAGACGCCGATCCAGGTCCGCCATGACGGCAAGCGCCACATCCTCGTCGAAGGCCTGCACCGGCTGGAAGCGGCAAAGTGGCTCGGCGAGACCGAGATCGAGGCCTATCTGGTGCAAGCCAAGCGCCACTAAGGCTTTGGCCCATCGATCACTTTGTCATCCTCGGGTCTCCGCGACGGAGCTGCGTTCGTGCTCCGCCCGTGGATGACGAAGGTGAGTGACGCCTCGGGTCAATCGAAACGGTGTCGCAAAATTTTCGCTGGCCGATGTCGGCTTGCGGTTCATCGGCTCGTCCTTGGGACGGAAGCCAGATCAAACGCAGGACGCCATCATGACCACC
>NZ_RZPF01000316.1:0-7023 GCF_004022735.1 Mesorhizobium sp. M7A.F.Ca.AU.001.01.1.1 | reverse complement strand
CGCCATCGGACTACTACGATCAGCTGGCGCTTTCGCGCGCCACCGCGATGCCGCGCCGTGCCGCATCGATCGTGTCGGTGGCGCGCGAAAGCGCCAGCTGATCGTAGTAGTCCGATGGCGTGATCGAGCGTGCGGCATCCTCGACACGCGGAATGCGGAAGGCATCGCTGACGGCGAAGAACGCCTTGGCCGCGGCGACGATATCGGCGCCGGCGGTGCGCGCCGTCAGCGCGATGTCGGGGATGAGTTCCGCCACCTCGCTCAGTGCCAGCTGCCCGGCCAAGCTTTCCGGCGCGCCGGCCTTGAACAGCCCATGCCGCTTCTCCTCGATGCGCTCGCGTGAAAAGGCCGGCAGCAGCGAAACGAGCTTGGGCTCCAGCGCCTTGCGGGCTTCCTGCAACTCGGCAATGCGCTGGCTGAGGGGTGCCGTGCCGGCATCGTTCTTCAGATACCAGCCGCTGGTCACATAGATCAGCCGGCTGACCATCTGATAGAGATCGAGCTGCACCTGGCCGTCGATCTGGTTGTCGAGCGCGTCGATCTCGCGATAGAGCGCCGGCAAGGCAAAACCGTCACGCACCACCGCGAAGGTCCGCACCACGTCGGCGGCGGTGCGCCCGGTGGCCTCCTGCAGCCGGTTGACGAAGGATGGGCCGCCGCGATTGACCAGATCGTTGGCGACGACCCGTGTGATGATCTCGCGGCGCAGCCTGTGGCCATGGATCTCGGCGGCGTATTTCTTCGCCATCTGGTCGGGAAAATAGCCCATCAGGTCGCGGTCGAAATGCGCGTCATCAGGCACGTCGCTGGCGACGATGTCGGAAAACAGCACAATCTTGGCATAGGCGAGCAGCACGCCGAGTTCGGCTCTGGTCAGCGGTTCGCCACGCGCTTCGCGCTCGGCCAGCGCTGCCGGCGACGGCAGCGTCTCGACGGCACGGTCGAGCAGGCCGCGCGCCTCCAGCGCCGTCATGAAGCGGCTCTGATGCGCGATGTCGGCGAGGCCGCGCTTGCGGGCGATCGAAAGCGCCAGCGTCTGCTGGTAGTTGTTGGACAGCACCAGCGAGCCGACCTCCTCGGTCATCTCGGCCAGCAGCTTGTTGCGTGCCGGGCGTGTCAACGACCCCTTGCGCATGGCGGAAGCCAGCGCGATCTTGATGTTGACCTCGACGTCGGAGCAGTTGACGCCGCCCGAATTGTCGATGGCGTCGGAGTTGCAGCGGCCGCCATTCATGCCGAACTCGATGCGCGCCCGCTGCGTGACGCCGAGATTGGCGCCCTCGCCGATCACTTTCGCCCGGACGTCGAGCGCGGTGATGCGAATGGCATCGTTGGCGCGGTCGCCGACCTCGGCATTGGTCTCGGTCGATGCCCTGAGATACGTGCCGATGCCGCCGAACCACAGAAGATCGACCGGCGCTTTGAGGATGGCGGTCATGATCTCGACCGGCGTGGCGGTGGTCTTGGCCAGGCCGATCGCCGCCGCCGCCGCCGCCGGCAAGGTGATCGATTTCTGGTTGCGCGAGACGATGATGCCGCCTTCCGACAGTTTCGTCTTGTCGTAGTCCTGCCAGCTCGAACGCGGCAGCGCGAACATGCGCTCGCGCTCGGCCATCGAGGCTGCCATGTCGGGATCGGGATCGATGAAGATGTCGCGATGGTCGAAGGCCGCGATCAGCCGGGTTTTCGGGGACAAAAGCATGCCGTTGCCGAACACGTCGCCCGACATGTCGCCGACCCCAACGACGGTGAAGGACGAGGTCTGGATGTCGCGGTTGATCTCGCGGAAATGCCGCTTGACCGCTTCCCAGGCGCCCTTGGCGGTGATGCCCATCTTCTTGTGGTCATAGCCGGCCGAGCCGCCGCTGGCGAAGGCGTCGTCGAGCCAGAAGCCGTGCTTCTCCGAGATCGCGTTAGCGGTATCGGAGAAGGTCGCCGTGCCCTTGTCGGCGGCAACGACGAAATACGGATCGTCCGGGTCGCGTCTGATAACGCCGGCCGGCGGGATGACGCCGTCGAGGCCGATATTGTCGGTGATCGACAGCAGGCTGGAGACGAAGTTCTTGTAGGCCGAAGTACCGGCCTCGAAGATCGCGTCGCGGCCAGCGCTCATCGGCAGCTTCTTCGGATAGAAGCCGCCCTTGGCGCCCACCGGCACGATGACGGCATTCTTGACCTGCTGTGCCTTGACCAGGCCGAGCACCTCGGTGCGGTAGTCCTGGGCGCGGTCGGACCAGCGCAGGCCGCCGCGCGCCACCGGACCGAAGCGCAGATGCAGACCTTCGACCTCGGAGCCGTAGACGAAGATCTCCCGCCACGGCCGCGGCGCCGGCAAGCCCTCGACCGCGTGCGAGTCCAGCTTGATCGCCAGCGACTGGCCCTTTTCTTTCGTATCGGCAACGAAATGATTGGTGCGCAGCGTGGCTTCGATCAGATTGAGGTAGCGCCGGATGATGGTGTCGTCGTCGATGTTCGGCACATCCTCCAGCGCATCCTTGATCTTGGCCTTGAGATGCTTTGCGGCCACCACGCCTTCGGTCTCGGCTGTCGGGCCAAGCCGGGCGATGAACAGCGCATGCAGGCCACGCGCTATGTCGGGATAGCGGTTGAGCGCGGCGGCGATGAAATCCTGGCTTTGCGGAATGCCGACCTGCTGCAGATAACGGCCATAGGCGCGCAGGATGGTGATCTCGCCAGACCACAGGCCGGCGGTCTGGGCGAGGCCGTTATAGCCGTCATTGTCGACGTCGCCGCGCCAGACGGAGAGGAACGCATCTTCGAACAGCGCGCCGCCATCGGTCAGGTCGATCGGCTGGCCGTAGCTGTTCTCAAGCTCCATGTCATGAATAAAGACTAAGCCGGGCCGATCACTATTGATCGTGCCGACCTGGTCGTCGCCGACCTCGAAAGTGCGCTCGCTGATGACGCGGAAGCCGATGTTTTCCAGCACCGGCACGCGGCGCGACAGCGCCACCGGGCTGCCGTGGTGATAGATCTTCAGCGATGCCTGGTGCGGCTTCTGCTCGGCATGGCGATAATAGTCGATGGCGATCGGATTGCCGGCGCTGATCTTGGCAATGCGCCCGGCATCGGCCAGCGCCACCGCCGCGCTGAACGAATCGCGGTAGCTTTCCGGCAGCCGCGCGGCAATCGCCTTCAAAGCCTGGTCGCCGCCACTGGCCTCGGCCGCATCGGAAAGGGCGTCCTCCCAGGTACGCACGATGTCGCGGATCGCCGCCTCTATCGTCGCTTGCTCGACCTTCGGCGTCTTGCCGCCGGAGCGGCCGATGATGAAGTGCACGCGCGCCAGCCCGCCCTCGGGAAAGGCCGGGTAGTAGGCCGACAGCCGGCCTTCGAATACGGTTTTCAGATAGGAGCCAATCTTCTCGCGCACGACGCTGTCGTAACGGTCGCGCGGCACGAAGACGAGGATTGAGACGAAACGGTCGAACTGGTCGGCGCGCACCAGCGCCCGCACGCGTGGCCGCTCGACCAGGCCCAGAATGGCGGCGGCATGTTTGCGCAGGATCGGCACCGGCACCTGGAACAGCTCGTCGCGCGGATAGCTTTCCAGCACGTTGATCAGCGCCTTGCCGGAATGATCGTGCCGGTCGAAGCCGGACTTGGCGATGATGGTTTCGGCCTTGGACCTGAGATACGGGATCTTCATCACCGAGCGCGTGTAGGCGGTCGAGGTGAACAGGCCGACGATGCGCAATTCGCCCGCGAGCGTACCCTTGGCGGTGTAGGTCTTGATGCCGATGTAATCGAGATAGATGCGGCGGTGCACGGACGACTTGGCATTGGCCTTGGTGACGATCAGCGGCTCCGGCCCATGCAGGAAGGCGCGGATCTCCGGCGTCGTCGTTACCGCTTCGGTGCCGCGCCTGAGCACCAGCACGTCGGGATCGGACAGGATGCCGAGGCCAGGCTTTTCAGCGCGCTCCAGCGTGCCGCTTTCCTCGCCGCCGGTGTATTTGAACTCGCGCATGCCAAGGAAGGTGAAATTGTCGTCGCGCAGCCACTCCAGGAAGGCGAGAGCCTCGGCAACGCTCTTCTTGTCGAGCGGCACGGCCGTATAGCGGAATTCCGAGATCGCCTGATCGAGGCGGGCCAGCATTGGCCTCCAGTCGTGAACGGCGGCATGAACCTGGCCAAGGATCTTGCGCAGCCGCTCGCTCAATCCGCTCGCCTGCTCGGATGTCAGCCGCGGGATGTGGACATGGATGACGCTCAGCCGGTCGTGGCTGCCATCGTCCTTGGCGAAATTGCCGTCGCCGAGGATTTCTTCCACGCCGCCCTTGCCGTGGCGCACGACGATAACCGGATGGGTGACCAGGGTCGGTTCGCCCGATGTCTCGGTGATCTCGCCGAGGATGGAATCGAACAGGAACGGCATGTTGTCGTTGACGACCGTGACAACCGTCATCGGGCGGCCGTCTCGCACAACGCCCGAATCGGCATCGACGGCGACGACGCACTCGCCTTTCCTGTGAGTGGCGACTGCCTGGCCGGCGAGATCGGCAGCCCGCTCCAGGTCGGCCACATCGTAGGGAGCAATGTCTTCAGCTGGCGCGCGGGCGAGCAGATAGTCTGCAAGCCTGGCTGGCCTTTCCTCCGCTTTAAGCGCTGCCGTGGCTTTTTTCTTCGGCTTGCTCGCGGATTTCACGCTGGCCATGACGCACGTCCCTCCCGTCGAATGCTTTTACGACTATGGTAGCAGATGACCGCTGTTTGGCGACAAAGGTTTGACGGCTTGCCAAGAATTATCGGAATTTGGCGACAAGATGCCGCGCAACGAGGAGAAATGACCCATGACCGGCAAAATCAGCGCGCTTGATCTTGGCCAGGGAGAGCTGAGCGAGGCGACAAAAACCTATTTCGCCAAATGCGAGGAGAAGCTCGGCCTCGTCCCCAACGTGCTCAGGGCCTATGCCTTCGACGACAAGAAGCTGCGCGCCTTCACCGACATGTACAACGATTTGATGCTGGGTGAGTCCGGCCTGTCGAAGCTGGAGCGCGAAATGATCGCGGTCGCCGTCTCCTCGATCAATCATTGCTACTATTGCCTGACCGCGCACGGCGCGGCGGTGCGCCAGCTCTCCGGCGATCCGGCGCTCGGCGAAATGATGGTGATGAATTTCCGCGCCGCCGATCTTTCGCCCAGGCAGACGGCAATGCTCGAATTCGCCGTCAAGCTGACGCAAGAGCCGGCCAAGATCGTCGAGGCCGACCGGGGCGCGCTGCGTCAGGCCGGCTTCACCGATCGCGACATCTGGGACATCGCCTCGACCGCTGCCTTCTTCAACATGTCGAACCGCGTGGCCGCGGCAATCGATATGCGGCCGAACGACGAATACCACGCCATGGCAAGGTGACGGATTGCGGCAGGATCCAGACCGGGGCGTTATATTAGCAGTGTCGCATTCTCGTTGCTTGTTTGCCGGTTTGGTCCGATGATCGGCAGGCGGCATGACCGCATGCCGGTTCGATGCCGCTCACCAAGGGAGGAGAACATGGCGAAGTATCTCTACGTCTATCATGGCTCGGGCAAGATGCCGACCGACGAGGCCGAGCGGAAGGCCGCAATGGACGCCTGGAACGGCTGGTACGGCAAGCTCGGCTCGGCTGTGGTCGACGGCGGCAATCCGGTCGGCATGTCGAAGATGGTGCTGCCCGGCGGCAAGGTCGAGAACAATGGCGGCAGCAATCCGGCCGCCGGCTACACGATCGTCGAAGCGAAAGACATCGACGATGCCGTCGCCAAGGCCAAGGACTGCCCGATCCTGATGAACCCGGCCTTCAGCGTCGAGATCGCGCCGATCATTGAAGTGATGTGACGCGCCGGCTCAGGACCGCGTCGCTATGGCGGCCGCCGCACCGGCCATCGTCGTGGCGCTGATGCGATTGGCGATCTTCATGGCGCGCTTGCTCTTCAAAAGCTTGCGCGCCTGTGATGCGGCGAGCACCCAGGCGAGATCGATGGCGACCAGCACCACGGCCATGGTCGCCGTCAGCTCGACCCAGCCGACGATGCTGACCGAAGCGAGGTCGATGATGGTCGGCAGCAGCGCCAGGTAGAACATCATGATCTTGGGATTGCCGAGCGTCACCGCCATGCCGGCGAAGAACAGTTTTATCGCCGAATCCTCGCGCGGCATCTCGCCCTCTTTTGCATCGACAGGCGCGGTCCACATCTTCCAGGCGAGGTAAGCGAGATAGGCAACGCCGACCCATTTCACCACGACGAAGGCGAAATGGAAGGTCTGCGCCACGACAGCCAGCCCGAACACCGCCAGCGATAGCCAGATGCCCTCGCCGATCCACATGGCGAGCAGGAACGGGAACACGTCGCGAAACCCTTTCGAGATGACGCGGGCGACAAGCGCCGCGATCGATGGCCCAGGCGAGCCCGCGGCAACGAACAGAGCGGCGGCGAAAATCAGGAGCGAGGTGGGGTGCATAACCGGGTCTCTGGTTGAAAACCTTCGATTTCGGATATTAACGCAAGTGGCTCGGCTGCGGTAGCACCGACAAAAGACCCTTGTCGGTCCGGCATGTCGCGGCTAGAAAGGCCACCGCAAAACATTTTTGAGCTTCACTTTGCCTACGTAACCGCCGGTCTCGCCAACTCCCCCGACACACTGCATGACACCGCATTTGCGGTATCTGTTTTCATGTTCATGTGTTCTTCTGGGCGGCGGTTCGAGACCGGTTTGGCACTGCTGAACCGTTGTTGCGCGCTGCCGCCCGTGACATCCGATTTCCAATCATAGCAAGCGACCGCCACGCCGCGCCCGCATGGGCATCTCGACATCGCCGGCCTGATGAACTTCCCGACGGGAAGGGCTTATCGGCATGTCTGGACTTCTGCGTATCCACTGGGCAATCGCACCCCAGACCGCACCTCGACCGCTCATCAATTGCAACCGCTGCGGCACCGTGAGGGCCTATTGCAGCAGCGGAAAGTTCCGCGTCAACGCCAATGGCAAACGCATCGACGTGTGGCTGATCTATCGCTGC
>NZ_RZPF01000315.1:0-7058 GCF_004022735.1 Mesorhizobium sp. M7A.F.Ca.AU.001.01.1.1 | reverse complement strand
CCCAGAACGAGGTCTATGTCGACATGATCAAGGCAGGCATCGTCGATCCGGCGAAAGTGGTGCGCACCGCACTCCAGGATGCCGGCTCGATCGCAGCCCTTCTGATCACCGCCGAAGCGATGATCACCGACGTTCCGGCCAAGGATGCAGCACCTGCGGGTGGCGGCGGTGGCGGCATGGGCGGCTACTAAAACCCAGGATTTGTCCGATCTGTTGGAGATGTGAATGGCGGCCCCGATCGGGGCCGCTACGATTCTCAAGATGATCATCGCAAAGTTTACGCAGTCGCCCGGCTCAGTCCCGGGAGGCAATCATGATCTTGCGGCTTTCGAAGGGGACGCAATCCACGCTAGACTGTCCAGGCGGCCGTCTGGTTGCGGAGCTCGCCGGACTTTGGCAAGCGATCGGACGAACCGCCATCCCCGACACGGAGACACGTTCATGTTTGCGGCCAAGGCCATCGACACCTCAGACAAGCCCGCGTTCTACCGCGACCTCGCCACCCAATTGAAGGCGCTGCTCGAGGGTGAGCGCGATTCGATCGCCAACGCCGCCAACACCGCAGCACTCATCTTCCAGATGGTGCCGGACCTCAACTGGGCCGGTTTCTATTTCCTGCAGTCGGACGAGGAAATGGTGCTCGGGCCTTTCCAGGGCAAGCCGGCCTGTGTGCGCATCGCCGTCGGCAAGGGCGTGTGCGGAACGGCGGTCGAACTCGGCACCTCGATGCTGATCAAGGACGTGCATGATTTTCCCGGCCACATCGCCTGCGATGCCGATTCGCGCTCGGAACTGGTGGTGCTGCTCGAGGACGATGAAGGCGTCTTCGGCGTGCTCGATCTCGACAGCCCGCTGCCCGGCCGCTTCGACAAGGCCGACCAGGCCGGCATCGAGACGCTGGCGGCGATCTATGCCGCGGCGAGTTCGTTCGAGGACTGAGCTGCGTCCTACGGCTCGGTCTTCAGCGCGCGATTGAAAGCTGCAATCGTCATGTCGATCAGTTGCGCGTGAATATCACCGCGCGATCGTGCTCCACCGTCATCGCAAACCGGGTCGCCGATCTGTTCGGCCGCAATGATGCCGGCAGCGCCGGGCTTACATTCGCCGAACATGCTGTAGTGGCTCGCATCCGCGATCGTCGCATAGCTCGCCTTTGAAATTGCTTTTGCGATCTCGGATGCGTCGGCGGTCACGGGAATCTTTCCTGGTCGGCCAAGATTGACGATAGCGACCGGAATTTTGATACCGGCAAAGCTTTTGACATCGAAGACATCGGATGGGGCAGGATCGATCGCCATGGCGAAATGAATGCGCTCATCCCGGTTGTCCCGACCGGCGGCCTGCAAATCCATGGCGTGAAGATCGACGCCGCTTTGCCTGACCCAGTCGCAGAGCGAGGCATTGAGCAGGTCCGTATCGCAATAGGCCGCCAGCAATTTCGGATCGATGCGGGCACCGGCTATCGCCAGCGCCGTGTTGCCGCCCATGGAAAGACCGAGGACGCCTACTTTGCCTTGTTCGAGGTGCCCTGCGAAGAAAGCGTCCTTCGCCGTCGCGGTCAGGGCAGCCGTGAGATCGGCGGGCCGCAACCAGAGTTTCATCGTCTCGGCGGCGGATCTGTTTTTCCCCGTATTTCCCGGGTGTGTGGGAGCGGCGACGACGAATCCCTGCCTGGCCAGAGGCGTTGCAATCCAGCTCAGGGCGTGTGGGGTTCCCGCCAGGCCAGCGCCATGCGAAAGCAGGATAAGCGGGAATTTTCCGCCAGCGATAGGCGCATCGCGCATGGCGGCCGTTCCGGCGAAAAGCGCGGTGTCGCCTGATATAACCATCTCGCCGCCCGGTTGCGCGGGATACCAGACCGTCACATCGAGATCGATGCCGCGCTCCTTGGATGGGGCAGGGAACTGACGAACGCCGACATTGTCGCCGGCGTCTGCGGGGTGTTGCATGAGCGCCGTGGAAACAGCGACGGCGCAGAGCATAGTCCAGAATTTCATTGAAATCTCCGTTGTCGAACGCGCCCTATAGGTGGCAAGGCCGGAGGCTACAGCGTCCGGGCAAGCTGGCGGTCATGTTCGATTGCAGTGTTAGCGACCCAATGTCAGCGGATCGGAGCGAAGTCCGCGACCTTGATCGCGATCAAGGACGTGCTTTATCGCGATTGAGTACCGTTCAGTGCGGAACGGCGCTGCCGATTTCAGCCGCCCGCCGGTTCGCAAGCGAGGGCGCCGCGTCAGGCGCGTTCCGGTCCCGCCAGGCGAGCGGGGTCATATCGGTGACGCGGCGGAATTCGCGGTTGAAGTTCGACTTGGTCTGGAAGCCGACCGCAAACATGATCTCCGTCACGGACTGATCGGTCTCGCTCAGCAGCCGGCAGGCCTCGGTGATGCGGTGTCCGTTGACATATTGCGAGACGTTCCTGGCCGTGGCCCGGTTGATCGCCATTGAGATCTGCCGTGCTGGAATTCCGGCGCGCCGGGCAAGCCGGTTGAGGTTGAGATTGGCGTCGCGATATAGTTTTTTCTCCTGCATCAACTCGTTGACCCTGGCGATCGCATCGGCGTTCTCGCCGGCGTCGGGTGGGGACGAAGTCTCGACGGGCTCGGCGGCATTGAGCGGGACATGGCTTTGGCTGGCCGCAGCCGCCGCCATGCCGACAATGACGAGCATGAAAAGATTGCCGATGCCGATCACGGTTGCCGCGCGAGCGCCATGTCCCGACGCCAGATCGAAGGACACCAGCATGTCGACGGCTCCCGACAGGCACAGCGTAGCTGCCGCGAAAAGGATGGCCCTGTAGACCGGGACCGCGCCGTCGAAGGGCGCAAGGCGAAGCCCGTCGGCGCCGGAGCGAAGCAGCCAGAGAATGGCGGCGGCGTAGGTGAAATCGATTGATGTCAGCGCCACGTCGATCGCCTCGCGCCAAAAGATTATCAGCATGATGATGATGACCGCGGGTGTCGCGTGGAGCCCCAGCAGGGCCGGCCACCGGCGGTCGCTGGTGCGAACCAGGCTCGATACGCCGGCGTAGAGCAGAGACGGCATGATCGCGGCGGATACGGGGGCGATATAGCCGACTTCGCTGATGCCATAGCCCCAGCGCAGTCCGGTGAGCACCGATTGCAACGCTGCAACAAGGATCAGGGCGAGAAACGGCAGGTTCGGTGCTGCCTCATCCTGGCGGCTGGCGACGACCCAAAGCAGGATGAACAGCGACAGGGCGACGACGAAGGGTAAGGGAACAAACGGCATGGATCGGGTGCGGGCTCGCGTGTTGATGCGCGGCAGACCGTAGCCGATGTGATTTGATTCCCAAACTCGCTTGTGCCGTCTGCGTGCCGGCGATCAAGCTCAGGCGAACTTCACCAGCATCAGGCTGAAGCAGCCGATGAACAGGAAGGCCGAGAAGGCGAGCGCCAGCGGGCGCAGGCCGCGCGAGCGCAGCTGAGAGATGTCGGCCTGCAGGCCCATGGCGGCCAGGCCCATGGTCAGCATGATGGTGGTGGCGAGCGCCATTGCCGATTTCATCTCGGTGGGCACCGTGACCAAGCTGTTCAACGCCACGACAGCGACGAAGGCGGCGACGAACCACGGCATGGGCGGCCGCGCCGCCACCTCACTGCTGCTCCTGCCGCGCGCCATCAGGCCGAGCGCGACGACCATCGGCGCCAGCATGGCGACGCGGGTCAGCTTGGCGACGGTGGCGATCTCGCCGGACTGGGTGCCGTTCTGAAAGCCGGCGCCGATGACTTGCGCCACCTCGTGGATCGAGGCGCCGGCCCACAGGCCGAAAGCGTGCTGGTCGAGGCCGAGCATGGGCGCCATGAGTGGGAAGCCGAGCATGGCGACGGTGCCGAACAAGGTGATCGAGGCGACGGCGTAGGTGACGTCCTCGTCGCGCGCATCGGTGACGATGTTGGTGGCGACGATGGCCGAAGCGCCGCAGATCGAGGTGCCGGCGGCGATCAACTGCGCCAGCTTGGCGTCGACGCCGATCAGCCGGCCAAGCGTGATGGTGAAAACGAAGGTGGCGCCAAGCGTCGCCGCGACAATGCCGACGCCGCCAGCGCCGATCGAGACCACCTGGCCGAGCGTCAGCTGGAAGCCGAGCAGCACGATGGCGAAGCGCAACAGGCGCTTTTGCGAGAATGCGATACCGGCTTTGGCGTGCACGGGCGTGCCGAGCACGTTGGAGTAGATCATGCCGGCGACGACGGCGAGGATCATTGGACTGAACAGCGCGAAGCCGGAAACATTGCGCGCCGAGAAGGCGACGGCAGTGATCATCGTGACCAGCACGATGCCGGGGACGATGCCATTCCAGCTAAGGGATTTTCGCCCTTGCGCGACATCGGCAGGAAACGCGCTTTTTGGAATATCGTTCGCGAAGTGGGAAACGGAAGACAATGCAATGCTCCAGGCGAGTATGCCGGGAGAATGCCATTCCTAAACCAATCTTTCCAACGAATTATTTTCGTTAGAATGATCGATTTTTACGAACGATCCACGGGCGCTGCCGCGCAGACGTCGCTTTCTGGGCGACCTGGATTAAAGCTGCGCCTCGATCGCGGCCTTGTCGATCACCGACCAGACGTTCCTGATCCGGTCGTCGAGGAATTCATAGAAGACGTTCTCGCTGAAGGACACCTTCCTGCCGTTTATAGGGAGCCCGAAGAAGGTTCCCTTCGGCGTGCAGTTGAACTGAAGCCGGCTGGCTAGGAACGGCGGTTCGGCGATCAGCAACTGGATATCGAAATAGAGGTCTGGGATTTCCCGAAAATCGCGCTCCAGCATGTCCTGGTAACCCGACAGTCCGACGCGGTCGCCATTGTAGTGCACCTCGTCATGAACGAAGCGATGCAGCTTCTGCCAGTCCTGATTGTTGAGGCAGGCGATGTAGCCTCGATAGAGGTCGGTCACGGTCACGGCGATGGCTCCGGTGCTGATGCCCGCCATATTGCGACAGGGCTGAAGGCCAGGACGTACAATAAAAGCAACACATAGCGGGCCGTAGTCCTGTTGCCAGTGCCCAAGTTCAGGGAACAATTCCGAATTCGTGTCCGCTCATCACCTGGTCCAACGCACGCTGATCAACGTGCTCGCTGTCAACCGAGGCCTCAAGTTGGGTCAACGGTGCTTGCAGCGTCCAGGTGACACCGTGGCTATCATGCTCGAGAACACCGGTGCCGCTCACCGCGGCTGGAGCGACGCGCCGCAGCACCACGCTGCCGAAACCACCATGGCCGATCGTCTGTACTTCAGGACCATCTCTCTCTTTCCAGATCAGCTGGAACTGTTTCTGGCCGACCAGTCCGGTTACCTTCCATTGCACCGTTATCGTTCCCTCTGCGGCCGAAAGGACGCCGTATTTAGCGGAATTGGTCGCGAGTTCATGAAACGCTATGCCGAGGTACTGGACGGCATTGGGGCTCAGCGTCAGGGAAGGGCCCGACATTGAGATCCGCTCCTCGTTGCCGAACGGTTTGGCCTGCGCAAGCAGCAGTTCGAAGATCGTGGCGCCCTTCCAGTCGCCGGAAACCAGAAGGTCATGCGAGAGCGACAACGCCATGATGCGCTCGCGCACCTGACGTTCGAACTGGGCCGGCGTCGATGACCGCTTGCTGGTCTCCCGGATCATCGAGATGATGACGGAATACTGGTTCTTCACCCGGTGGTTGACCTCGCGCATCAGCATGCGGATGCGATATTCGTTCTCCTTGGCTACTGATATGTCGCGGGCGATCTTCGAGGCGCCGACGATCTGCCCGACGGCGTTGCGCACCGGCGAGATTGTCAGGGATACGGGCACAAGGCTGCCGTCCTTGCGGCGGCGGATGGTTTCGTAGGTCTCGACCTGCTCGCCTTTGCGGATGCGCTCCAATATGCGCGGCTCTTCGTCCAAATGGTCGTCCGGTATCAGCATAGTTACCGACCTTCCGATTGCTTCGTCGGCGGTGTAACCGAACAGACGTTGGGCGGCTGAGTTCCAGCTCCTGATGACTCCGTTCAAATCCTTGCTGACGATGGCATCGAAGGAAGACTCCACGATGGCTGACAGATGATGCCTGGCCTCGTCGGCATGATGGCGGTCAGTGAGATCGAACAGCATATTGACGGCGCCGACCAGTCTGCCCTGCTCGTCATGAAGCGGTGTGGGATAGGGAAGGAACGGCACACGCGTGCCGTCCGGGCGTTGGGAGATAGCCGACTGGTTTCTGACCGGCCGGTTCTCCTTTAGCGCGACAGCCATCGGGCATTGGTCATGCGGCAACACTTCACCGTCGGTCGTGAACAGCTTGTGCGTCACACACCATTGGTCTTTTCCGAGCTCGGGTTCGCGCCCAGCGAAATCTGCCGCGGCCCGATTGAAATAGGTGATCTTGCCTTCGGTGTCGGTGGTGTAGATTGCTACGGGAAGATTATCGAGGATTTGGTGGGGCAGATCAAAGGTCGAGCTCGAGGTTTTCGTCACTTGCGCCACGTATAGGAGTTCCAGTTAACCGCAGTGAACGCGGTGCCGCGGAAATGGTTCCGCGACCATTTCCGGGGATAGTCACCGCAGGCGGCGGCGAGTCAAAGCCGGGTGGAAGCTGCTCACCGACTTACTCCTTGCCCCGGTAGCGCAGCGCGTCGACCAGCAGCGAGAAGGCCGGCGTGGCTTGCCGGCGGCTGGGGTAATAGAGATGGTAGCCGGGGAAGGGCCCGCACCAGTCGGCGAGCACACGCACCAGCCGGCCGTTGGCCAGATGGGCCGTCACCTGCTCCTCAGGCAGATAGGCAAGGCCGAGGCCGGCGAGCACCGCGTTCATGCGCAGAGCGGCCGTGTTGAACACAAGCTGGCCTTCGACCCGAACCTTCAGCTCGCGTCCGGCCTTCTCGAACTCCCAGGCATAGAGCCCGCCATAGGTGGGCAGCCGCAGATTGATGCAATTGTGGGTGGTCAGGTTCTGCGGCGTGCGCGGCTTTGGTCGGGTAGCGAAATAGGCTGGCGAGCCGACCACCGCCATGCGCATGTCGGGGCCGATGCGCACCGCGATCATGTCTCGCGCCACCTGTTC
>NZ_RZPF01000314.1:0-7066 GCF_004022735.1 Mesorhizobium sp. M7A.F.Ca.AU.001.01.1.1 | reverse complement strand
GGGCTGGCGATCCTCAAGCACACCTTCAACCTGTCGGATGAGGTGCTGTGCGAGCGCTGGGTGGAGAACCCTTATTTCCAGTATCTCACCGGCGAGACGTTCTTTTGCCATACGCTGCCGTTCGACCGCTCCTCGATGACGCGTTGGCGCAGCCGTATGGGCGAGGAGCGGATTATGGTGCTGTTGCAGGAGAGCCTCAGCCTCGCGGTCAAGACCGGGGCGATGAAACCGGCCGACACGCGCCAGGTGATCGTCGACACCACCGTGCAGCCGAAGAACGTCATGTTCCCGACCGACGCCAAGCTCATCCATCGGGCACGCGAACGGCTGGTGCGGCTGGCCAAGAGGACGGGTCTCCATTTGCGCCAGAGTTATGTGCGGGTCGGCAAGCTGGCGCTGATCAGCCACCAGCGCTATGCCCACGCCAAGCAGTTCAAGCGGGCCAACAAGGCGCTACGCAAGCTCAAGACCTATCTCGGCCGGACCATTCGCGACATTGGTCGCCAGATCGCCGGCGATCAGGGGCTGGACGCGCTGTTCAAATGGCCGCTCTACCAGGCCGCCACCGTTCTCGAGCAACGCCAGCGCCAGCGCGGCCGCAAGATCTACAGCCTGCACGCACACGAGGTGGAATGCATCGGCAAGGGCAAGGCGCATGCGCCCTACGAGTTCGGGGTGAAGGTGTCGGTGGCCACCACGCTGAAGCGCTCCAGGGGCGGCCAGTTCGCCCTGCATGCAAAAGCACTGCCCGGCAATCCCTATGACGGCCACACGCTGGCAAGCGTCATCCCCGACATGGAAAAGACCATCGGCAACGAGATCGGCCGCATCCTCGCCGACGCCGGCTATCGCGGCCACAACGCACCGCAGAGCCACAAGCTCAGGGTCTTCACCGCGGGCCAGAAACGCCGCGTCACCCCAGCCATCAAGCGCCAGATGCGACGGCGGTCGGCGGTCGAGCCCGTCATCGGCCACATCAAGAGCGAACACAGAATGGGCCGCAACTACCTCGCCGGCCAGCAGGGCGACACCCTCAACGCCATCCTGGCCGCCGCCGGCTACAACTTCTCCCTCCTGCTCAGGTGGCTGAAGGGGTTTTTGTCGCTCTTGATTGCCCTGCTTCAAATCCGGCCGAAGCCGGTCGCCGCTTAGGGCTCGGATTGTTCACGGTCGACTAGTGAGCACTCTCCAATATGTTAGGCTCTGTCGCAGTAGCGCAACAAGCTCAGTCTTTGGATGGGTGGTATGAGGATGAGACGACTGAATGTGTACAGGCTCAGTCTTTTTATCGAGGCTCTCGTTTTTGTCGTAAGCGCGTTCGGTGCGACGTGGCTTACCAGCTTTGTGAACGCGCCATGGTGGACATATGTGATTATAGCGGCCATCGCTATGGGCATGTTCGTCGCCGTGCGTGGGGTCCTTTCTGAGCCGCAACGTATGGGACTCTTGGCACACAACTCGGCAGCGACCTCTGCGTGAACCCAGACGCCTTGAAAATGTGCCCGATGCGTCCGGATTTTTGGCGGTGATCTTCATCAAATGCGATGAGCTGCAATTTCTGGCGACGGCCACGCTAAGGGCGGGCCTCCAGCACCATGTTGAACGGTGTCTCCGCGGCGCGACGCAATCGCTTGAAGCCGCCGCCGGTCACAACCTTGCGCAGCCTCGCCTCACCGGCCTGGGCTCCAAGCGCGAGCCCGACTTCCTGCGACACGGATGCGGGCGTGCACACGAAAGTGGAAGCGGCATAGTAAACGCGGCCGACGGGATTGAGGTTCGCCGCCAGATGATCATGCGCGAACGGCTCGACGATCATCCACGTGCCGTCCGGCTTGAGCGATCCGTGGACATGGGTGGCGGCGCCCGTCGGGTCGCCCATGTCGTGAAGGCAATCGAAGAATGTGACGAGGTCATAGGTTCCGGGATAGCTCTTGGCGGCCGCCACGTCGAACCGCGTGTTAACGCCGACGCCGGCTACCTCGGCCGCCTTGCGGGCGCGCTCAATCGAAGGGGCATGATAGTCGAAGCCGACGAAGCGCGAATTGGGGAAGGCCTGTGCCATGAGCACGGTCGATGCACCATGACCGCATCCAACATCCGCGACGTCCACGCCGCGTTCGAGCTTCTCGACGACGCCCTCCAAGGCCGGCAGCCAGGAGTCGATCAGATTGGCATTGTAGCCTGGACGGAAGAACCGTTCCGTACCGCGAAACAGACACGCGCTATGATCGTGCCACCCGACGCCCTTGCCGGACTGGAATGCCTGCCTCACCTTTTCTTCATCGAGCCACAGCGCGGACAGGAACTCGAATGCGCCTGCCATGAAGGCCGGGCTGTCTTCATCAGCGAACACCAGCTCTTGCTCGGCGTTGAGATAGAATTTGTCGCTCGCTTCATCGTAGTCGACGTAACCCGCCGCCGCCTGCCCGGAAAGCCATTCCCTTACGAGGCGTTCCTGGGTGCCGGTGCGTGTCGAAAGTTCGGCGGCCGTCATCTTGCCGCCTTCGCGCAATGCCTTGAACAGGCCGAGTCTGTCCCCCAGCAGGACTCCCGCGCCCGTTGCGATCGCACCGAGATCGCCGACCATTTTCCCCAAGAATGCGTCCAACTTTTCCTGATTCGCTTCAGACATCTGAATCTCCCTTTGGGTTCAATCTCTCCAGGCGACGGAGCCGTGCTCGTCATGAGGCGCCTTGAGCATCAGATGCTCGAAGACATGCAGATATCCCCGGCGGCTCATTCCGCGCTGCCGATCCTGCACCAGACCATATGGGTGACGACCGGCGCGGTGGTCGGGAATGACAGCCACCTCCATGCCGTTGAAAAGCAGGAAATCCGTCACTTTGCCCTCGTCGGTAACCGGCGGAGCCGGAGTGGTCGTCACCAGGGCAAGCCCTGTTGCAGCAGGTATCCTTGGGCAGCCTGTCAGAACATCGATGACTCCGGTTGTGGTGCCGGGGTGGGCGATCAGGGGCCAAGTGATTGTTCCGCGGCGGCTGTATGTTGTGGTAAGGTGATCATGCGAACTCTTGTTGGTCGGTCACGTGTTTTGCGGATGACCCGCATGTACTGTGCCAAATGAGAAAACCATTCAAACGCAATCCAGTAGATCTGACTGTATCCGACATTGTCGGAATTTGGACATCGCCGAACGCGAAGCGCTCGGGGCTTGTGACGATACTTGAGCGTGCTGCTTCGGAGGAGGGATGAGCCTCGAACCGGCCGCGAGGCCTTTTTCTGGCAACGGATATTCCGGCCGGGTTAGGCCGCGAGGAAAGCGACGGTGAATAAGAGGTAGAGGACCAACCGTTTTGAGCGGGTAGTTGCCGTGTTGCGCCCCCAGGCAAAGGCCAGCACCACGGAGCAGTATTTCTGGTGGCGATACTACAACGCCTTTTAGTGCCGGTTACCCGTTTTTACCCAGTTGGCCTGGTGCATTCAGAGCGAGCTCGTTGGAAACCGCTTATTGTGGCTATGAGCGAACTCGGGATGGAGGAGTGGACCCAAAAATTGGCAAAATGCCCCAGGGAGGATTACATGGGTCGCTCATTCCCCGTACTCGTTACAGGTGCGCGTCGCTTCGCAAACAGCTTGCTTTTGACTTGGCGTTTTTTGCCGTCTCGGCATCGCTCACTAATTCGGCCGCTGCCGACACCGTGAACTGGCGTCAATTCGAAGGGACCAGCATAACTTGGGCCTACGACATCCACCCCTATGCGGATGCTCTCGCTGCGCAATTTCCGGAGTTCGAGAAGCTGACCCGGCATCAAGGTCACGCCGGAACTCTACCCAGACGATTCTTACTGGAACAAGATGACGATCCAACTGACGACGAAGTCGCCAGCATGGGATGTGTTCGGCACTGGCATTCAGCCCGCGTAGGACCTCGCTCCGAGTGGCGCCCTGGAGCCGCTGGACAAATACCTGAGCGATTGGAAGCTTACCGATGCTGGATACGACTACATTACGTGGACATGATCAAGAAGTGCGCGGCTCCTTCCTTCGCGTCCGGCCGCAGCGCGATGACGATCGACTCAAATATGTTCGGCTTCTGGAACGATGTTGCGGGGAAGCCGGCATCCGGCAAGATCGCCTTCGCTCCGCCGCTGCACGCACCGAGCGCCACGAGCTTGGAGTCTGACATCTGGATCTGGGCTCTCGCCATGAACGCGGCTTCCGAAAAGAAGGGCACGGCCTGGCTGTTCATCCCGTGGGCCACCTCCAAGCAGGTGGCGCTCAAGGGTGCCCTTGCTGGCCAGCTCGTCAATCCGCCGCGCACGTCGACCTGGCAGACGACACCTGGACTAAGTACGCTTCGCAGCCCGAGTTCAACAACTTCGTTGACAGCTTCAAAAAGATACAGGACCAAGCCGCGCTGGCTTTCACACCGCGTGTCGGCTTCGGCGAAGCCATGAACGCATGGGCCGTGGCGATGCAGAAGATGGTAAACGGCGATGACGTCGAGACGACGTTGAGGGCGCTTGCCGAAGAAATCCGCACTGGCCTCTGATCAAAAGGAACAGGGCAGTACTATTGCACTGCCCTGTTCCCGCCAACGGCGGAGATCACGCCGTGTCACCCCAAGCACTTAAACCCAGCGTGCCGATGGCAGCCGAAGGACCTGGCGCGCGCGCCTCGTCCGGTTCGGCTTCGCTGGAGGGGCGTTCCATCGACTGTTTCAGCCTTGCAATCATCCAGGCGCTGGCCAAAAGCCAGATGGAGCGCCGGCTCAGGAACCGGCGCAAAAACTCGAGCCTGCCGGCGCTGATCGAGCTGGTGCTGGCGCGGCCGCTGGTGTCGGCAGGTCTGGTCGCGGCCGAGCTGAAAATTAGCCAGCGCGCTGCGCTCGGGCTGGTGCCGAACTCGGCATCCGTGAGGTGACCGGCAGGGGGCGCTACCGGGCGTGGGACCCCGTTTAGCTGCGGCGGGCTTTGGCGAAAGCGACAGCACTGATGATTTTTGCTGTACGCTCATTCTCCCTCATCTGCGCGTTGACAGAAAACCAGCAGGCGAGGGTCACAGCACGCTGTGCTCCCCGCGATTTCCGGAAAACCAATGAAAAACGACTTTGATCGATCGCGCGGGACGTATCATTCAACCATGTCGAGAACGGGCGTGACGGCACGTACACTATGGACCGAGAGAACTTTGTCTGGCGACTTTGCGCACGCTTGCAAAACTCTTCGGAAAACTTCCTTCTGTTGATCCAATGATCGTAATGAGCTGGAGTGGCATCGCCGCTCTCCTCGGTTCTTGCTCTCTCAGTTGAACTTGATGCTAGCCTGCACGAAAACGCCGTAGCGCTTTGCCTTCCAATCGTCGGCCTGCGGGGAACCACGACCGCCCATTGCCTCTTCGAAATGAGCGGTGCCGTTATTCGCCACGGCCGCAACACCGCCTCGAGCTGGACGCCATGCCCATCGCCGTCTTCGGGAATTAGCTTGATCTTGGGCGCATGTGGTGCTGCTCTTTGCCGTCGAGCCGCGTGAAGAGGAACGCCACGTCACCAGAAAGGCTGAGTCGCTCGGTGAGTTGCGTCTGCCCGGCCAAGCCGAGTCGCAGCGAATGCCAATCGTTGTCCTGGCTGAGAGGTTGACGTAGGTGGGACGGTTGGCACACAGGTTCCCCAGTTGGTCGCCTGCTGCGTGCAACCGAAAGCATCGTAGCTCTCGTGCCAGAAATTGTTGCCAACAAAAGCACCGATGCGGTAGCGCGGTGAGTTCAAGAAATTATATCCAAGATCGGCGGTGAAATAGCTGACGCCGCCCCCGCGCTGATCACTGAATGTGTTTGAGTAGCCCCCCATTTCCGTAAGAAGTCCTCGTCATGAGAAAATCCTCCCTGATGCCGCCCGCACCGAGGAGGCCTTTACGAAAATGCCAGTCGGATTGTGGACTCGAATGCGCGTCTAGATCGTCATAGGTGAGCCGCGAGACCAGTGACGTACCTTTATGATTGTAAAGTTCCTTCGATGCGTTGCCGGTACTGGCCAGTAACGTAGTCCACCCTCGAAGGAAAAGACTGAGGCCGCCGACCCGGCTACCGACGCCGACTCGCAATCACCGGCACTCGACGGCGGTTCGGAACTTCTCGGTGCCGCAGCGCCGGCCAAGCCGGACGGGCCCGGTGAAAAATTCGTCGTCGAGGGCAAGGCGCCCGCTGCTGCGCCCGGCCGCGCCGACGATTTTTCTTGGCCGCCAAGGCGGCAGCCTGCGGCCGGGGCCACAACCGAAACGACCACGGCGATCAGTCCGTAAGCTGCCCGGGGCAGCGGAAGGGCGGAAAGCGCCTTCAGGTGGCCGCACAAGTAGGGTCTCGAGACGGACTCAGCGCGGCAGCACGCTCGATCCCATCAGCGCCTCATCGATGGCGCGCGCCGCCTGGCGGCCCTCGCGGATCGCCCAGCCGCCCAGCGACTGGCCGCGCCGCACGTCGCCCGCCGCATAGAGCTTTTCGACGCTGGTCCTGTAGTCCCGGTCATTGGCCTCGACATTCTTCGAGCGGCGGCTGTCAATGGCGATCTTCATCTGGCCGGCCAGTTCCGACACCGGCCCGCGAGCGGCTGGCCCGGCAAAGCCGATGGCGATGAACGCGAGATCGGCGCGGATGACGAATTCGGTGCCGGCGATCGGCTTGCGCTTTTCGTCGACTTCGCAGCATTTGACCCCGGTCAGCTGGCCGTTTTCGCCGATGAATTCAAGCGTCGCCACCTGGAATTCGCGCTCGGCGCCTTCGGCCTGCGAGGATGACGTGCGCATCTTGGTCGCCCAGTATGGCCAGACCGACAGCTTGTCTTCCTTTTCCGGCGGCTGCGGCCGGATGTCGAGCTGGGTGACGCGCACCGCGCCCTGGCGGAAGGCGGTGCCGACGCAGTCGGAGGCAGTGTCGCCGCCGCCGACGACGACGACATGCTGGCCGCCGGCGAGGATCGGATGCGACGGCCACGCCACCGACTGGATCGGTTCGCCGCCGACACGCCTGTTCTGCTGCACCAGATAGGGCATCGCGTCATGCACGCCGCCGAGATCGTCGCCGGGAATGCCGGCCGCGCGCGGCGTTTCGGAAC
>NZ_RZPF01000313.1:0-7093 GCF_004022735.1 Mesorhizobium sp. M7A.F.Ca.AU.001.01.1.1 | reverse complement strand
GCTGGCGACAGTGGCCGGCACGGCGCTCGGCCTCGTCACCGGCTATTTTCGCGGCCTCGTCGACGATGTCGTCAGCCGAATCCTGGAAGCCTTCATGGCGATCCCGGTGGTCATCGTTGCGTTGCTGGCGATCGTTGCGCTCGGTACCTCGAAGACGACGGTCATCGTTGTCATCGGCTTAAGCTTCGCGCCGATCATCGCGCGCACCGTGCGCTCCGCGGTGCTGGCCGAGCGTGAACTCGACTATGTCGCTGCCGCGCAGCTAAGGCATGAAAGTGCCCTGCATACGATGTTCGTCGAGATCCTGCCCAACGTCATTCCGCCGATCCTGGTCGAAACCACTGTGCGGCTCGGCTATGCCATCTTCGCCGTCGCCACGCTCTCCTTCATGGGTTTCGGCATCCAGCCGCCCTCTCCCGACTGGGGGCTGTCGATCTCCAACAATTACGGCATGATCGGCGGCGGCTTCTGGTGGACGGTGCTGTTCGATGCGCTCGCCATCGCCTCGCTGGTCATCGGCGTCAATCTGGCCGCCGACGGCGTTCACGGAGCGCTCAATGACTAACTCCGCCAAGGCCGAAAACGCACTCGAAGTCACCGATCTTTCGGTTGCCTACCGCGTCGCCGGCCGCAACCGCGCCGTGCTGCGTAACCTCAGCCTCACCATCGGCCAGGGCGAAGCCTATGGGCTGGTCGGCGAATCCGGCTGCGGCAAATCCACCGTGGCGCTTACGGTGGTGCGCTATCTGCCGAGAAACGGTTCTATCACCGGCGGCACGATATCGCTCGACGGCCAGAACGTGATGAAACTCGACGCCGAGGCGCTCAGGCGGGCGCGGGCCGAAAGCGTCTCCATGGTCTATCAGGACCCGGGCAAGGCGCTGAACCCGTCGATCCGCGTCGGCCGTCAGTTGACCGAGATTTTTGAACTCGGCGGTATTTCGGGACAAGCGGCCACCGACCGGGCGATTGCGATGCTCAATCGCGTGCGCATCTCCGATCCGATGAGCGTGATGCAGCGCTACCCGCACCAGCTTTCCGGCGGCATGCAGCAACGCGTGGCGATCGCCATGGCGCTGGCCAACGATCCCTCGATGCTGATCCTCGACGAGCCGACCACCGGCCTCGATGCGACGGTAGAGGCCGAAGTGCTCGACCTGATCGCACAGCTGCGGCAAGAACTGTCGGCCTCGATCCTGTTTATCAGCCACAACCTCGCCGTCGTCTCCAACATGTGCGACCGCGTCGGCGTGCTCTATGCCGGCATGCTGGTCGAGGAAGGGCCGACGGAGGTCGTCTTCAACGACCCGCGCCATCCCTACACCGTAGCCTTGCTGCGCTGCCTGCCGCGCGGGGGCCAGCGCAAGGACCAGGGCCGCCTCGATACCATTCCCGGCTTCCTTCCCGGCATCGGGGTCGACATCAAGGGCTGCGCCTTCGCCGATCGCCGCGCGCTCGCCGACGACCGCTGCCGCAGCGAATTGCCACCGCTCTACGATCTGGGCGGCCGGCTGTCGCGCTGCTTTCATCACGACAAGGCGCAGGCGCTGCCGCGTGCGACACCGAGCGATGTGGCGCCTGTACCAAGGGCGGCGGCAGCGCCGGTGCTGCGCGTCACCGGGCTGAACAAGACCTATGCCAGCCATGGCCATGCACTGCGCGCCGTGAAGGACGTGTCCCTCGACCTGCGGCCTGGCGAAACGCTCGGGCTGGTCGGCGAATCCGGCAGCGGCAAAACGACCTTCGCCAGGCTGCTGCTCGGCCTTGTGCCGCCGGACGCAGGCGGCACGATCGAGCTGGAAGGCAAGGCGCTGGCGCCCAGGCTGGAGAACCGCAGCGACGACCAGATCAAGGCGATGCAGATCGTCTTCCAGAACCCGGACTCCGCACTCAACCGATCGCATTCGATCCGGCATCTGATCGGACGCGCGCTAAAGCGGCTGGCGGGCCTCTCCGGCAAGGCGCTGGAGGCTCGTCTCAACGACCTTGTCCGCTCGGTGCGGCTTACGGACCGGCATCTGGCTGTAAAACCGCGCCAACTGTCCGGCGGCCTGAAGCAGCGCGTCGCCATCGCCCGCGCCTTCGCCGGCGTCCCGCGCATCGTCGTCTGCGACGAGCCGACCTCGGCGCTCGACGTCTCGGTGCAGGCGGCCATCCTCAATCTGCTCGCCGACCTGCAGTCGAAGGAAGACGTCAGCTACATCTTCATCTCGCATGATCTGGCCGTGGTGCGTTACCTCTCCGACAAGATCGCCGTGCTCTATCTCGGCCGCATCATGGAGCTCGGACCGTCGGAGCAAGTCTTTTCCGGGCCGCATCATCCCTACACAGAAGCGCTGCTGTCGGCCGTGCCCAAACTCGACCAGACCGAGACGGCGCGCATTCGTCTCGACGGCGAAATCCCGAGCGCCACCAATCCGCCGTCGGGCTGCGTGTTCCACACGCGCTGCCCGCGCAAGATCGGTCCGATCTGCGAACAGCAGGAGCCGCCGCTGAGCGAGGCCCAGCCCGGCCATTCGATCCGCTGCCACATTCCATATGCCGAACTGGCCAGGCTGCAGAGAGCGGCCGTGACCGAGCCGGCATAGCGAGCGTCACCATCACCCGCGTGGCTTGGCCGGTCAGATCTGGCCGGCCATGCTGAGAGCACGGTCGCCTTCCGAAAAGCCCTGCCCTTCGGCCCAGTCTCTGGCCAGCGTGCGCAGGCCTGTGAGCGCGACATCCAGAACATCCGACGAGGCGGGGTTCGAGGGATAGGCGAGGTAGATCGGCCGCTGGAACACCGGCGTATTGTCGATGCGCCGCATCTCGCCGCGCTCGATATGACCGCTGACGGCGCTGAGCGGCAGATAGGCGGCGGCCTGCTGTGACAGCACGTGCTGCAGCCCGATGAAGACCAGTCCGGCCGATATGGCGGGCTTGACCATGCCGGCAAAGGCGCGGTCGTGCTCGATGCGGAACTCCAGCCCCCAATCCATCAGAATGTAGTTTTCGGTCCACGGCCTGGTCTGCGCGGCATGCTGGACAAGCACGACCTGATCGACCGCCAGCGTTTCGTAGACGATGCCGGGATGCGGTCGCGGCAGGTAGAGGATGCAGATGTCGAGCAGGCCTTCCGCCAGCTGGTCGATCGCCGAGTCCGGGAAGCTGCCCTCCAGCCGCAGCGCCACGTTCGGCCGCCTGGCGCGCATCCACTCGACCCATGGCGAGGTGATGCGGTCCCACAGATAGGCAGGCGCGGTCAGCCGCAGCAAGGTCTCGTAGCCATCGGGAACGGCGATGTCCTGCCGCGATTGCTCCCAGGTGCGGGTGATGGAAGAGGCATGTGGCAGGAACTGCCGGCCGGCCGGCGTCAGCGTGACGCCATCGCGGTCGCGCACGAAAAGCCGGCGGCCCAACTGCTCCTCCAGCCCCCTGATCCGTGCGCTGACGGTGGACTGCGCGAGGTTGAGCCGGCTGGCTGCGACGGTGAAGCTGCCATGGGTGGCGACTTCGAGAAAGCTGCGCAGATTTTCAGTGTCCATGCCCACCTCTGCATCGAAAATTTCGATGACCCCTATCAAAAAATATCGCTTTCCGGCGGCAGTCAACAATGAACTAGATGGCCGAACCCCAAGACACGCGAGGAATCCAGCCATGCCCAAGCATTTCCGGATGATCGACAACGCTCGCAGAACGCTCACTGCAATCGAAAATTCCGCTGTCGACGAATTGCTGGCCGGCAGGATGGACCGCCGCGACTTCCTGCGCCATGGCAGCGTGCTTGGTCTCTCACTGCCGTTCCTGGGCAGCCTTGTCGCGGCCGCCGGCCTCGGCACGCAGCAAGCACGCGCGGAGGGCAAGCCGGGCGGCACGGTGCGCGCCGGCGTGGCGACGCCGGGCGGCGCCATCGATCCCGTCACCTATTATGACAGCAGCAGCTACCAGCTGGTTTTCCAGACCGCCGAATTTCTCTGCATCACGCAGCCGGACCTCACCTTGAAGCCGGTGCTGGCGGAGAGCTGGGCGCCGAACGAGGACGGCAGCGTCTGGACGTTCAAGCTGCGCAAGGGCGTGAAATTCCACAATGGCGAGGATTTCAAGGCCGACGACGTCGTCGCGACCTTCGACCGGCTGGCCGACCCCAAAGGCGCTTCTAATGCACTTTCCGTGTTCAAGGGGCTGCTGTCGAAAGGCGGCACCCGGAAGGTCGACGACCACACCGTCGCCTTCCATCTCGATGCGCCGAATGGCAGCTTTCCCTATTCGGTGTCGATCGACAATTACAACGCCGTCATCCTGCCGGCGAGCTACAAGGGCGACTACGAAAAGACGTTCGAAGGAACCGGGCCATTCCGGCTGGAGACCTACACGCCAAAGGTCGGCGCGACCTTCATCCGCAATACCGACTATTGGGGCGAGAAGGCGCTGCCTGACCGGCTCGAATTCAAATTCTACGGCGACGTGCAACCGCGCATCCTGGCGCTGCAGGCCGGCGAGGTCGACATCCTCGACGCCGTTCCGCTCGATGTAAGCCAGGTGGTGCTGAACAGTCCTGATATCACGGTGCTGCGTGTCGCTTCGACCGCGCACCGGCAGCTTCACATGCGCTGCGACACCGGCCCCTTCACCGACAAGCGCGTGCGCCAGGCGCTGGCGCTGTGCATCGACCGCTCCAAGCTGGTCGACGGGCTGTGCCGCGGCATGGCGGCGACCGGCAATGACAGCCCCTTCGCACCCGCTTTCCCCGCAACCGACAAGACGGTGCCGCAGCGCGTCCAGGATATCGCCAAGGCCAAGCAGTTGCTGGAGGCGGCGGGCCTTGCCAGTGGTTTCGACATCACGCTAACGACGCTGCGCTATTCCGACATTCCCCGCTACGCGCAATTGTTCCAGAATTTCGCCAAGGGAATCGGTGCCCGCATCTCGCTCAACATCGAAGACCAGGACAAATATTACGGCAAGGCGGTGTTCGGCCAGTCGGACTGGCTGGACAGCCCACTTGGCATCACCGACTACGCCCATCGCAGCGTGCCGAACGTCTTCCTGAAGAGCCCGCTGGTCAGCGACGGTCCGTGGAATGCGGCGCATTTCAAGAGCCCGGCCTATGACGGCATGGTCACCAGCTATCTCAAGGCGCTTGATGTCGGCGCGCAACGCGCTGCCGCCTCCGACATCCAGAAACTGCTGCTCGACGAGACGCCTGTCATCTTCAGCTATTTTCCCGATCTGCTGGTGCCGGTGCGCAAGAATGTCAGCGGCTTGCCGCCGATCGCCGCCGGCCTGCTGCTCGATCGCGTGTCCCTGAGCTGATCGTGCCTCAACGCCCGATGACAAAAGAAACTAAACGGGAGACTACCATTCGCAAGCCTCATCTGCGCGGCCGCGGGCCGCATTTTCCGCTGCTCGACAGCATCGTGCAGTACGACTTCGAGCCGGGCTACATAGCCTTCACCATGCCGACGCAGAAGCGCCTGCGTGTGCAGGTGGGGTCAATGACCGTGGCCGATACGACCAACGCCTTGGTGTTCTACGAATCCGATCATCTGCCGGTCTACTATTTTCCGATCGGCGACGTTCGCGAGGAGTTCCTGCTGCCGAGCAAGACCACGACAGAGGACCCATTCAAGGGCACAGCCACCCACTATTCGCTCAACACCGGCATCACGCTGGTCGAGGACGCGGCCTGGCGCTATCTCGATCCGGTCAAGGGCTGTCCGCCGATATCGGACTACATGTCGTTCACCTGGAGCAAGATGGGGCACTGGTTCGAGGAGGACGAGGAGATCTTTGTCCACGCCCGCGATCCCTTCCGCCGCGTCGACTGCCTGCCGTCGTCGCGGCGCGTGCAGGTCATCCTCGATGGTGAGCAGGTCGCCGATTCACGCCGCGGCGTGTTCCTGTTCGAGACCGGCCATCCAGTGCGCCACTATCTGCCAATCGCCGACACGCGGCTCGATATGTTCGCGCCCAGCCGCTACATCTCGCGCTGTCCTTACAAGGGCATCTCCAACTATTATCACGTGACGACCAAGGCCAAGCGTCACGAGAACCTCGTCTGGTATTATCCTGAGCCGGTGCACGAGGCGGAGCGCATCAAGGGGCTGGTCTGTTTCCACCACGAGCTGGTCGACAAGATCCTGGTCGATGGCGTCGAAATCCCGAAGGAAGCCACGGCCGCGTCGAGCGGTTATTTCTAGGCATCGACGCCGCTTGCGCGCGGGCGCTTGATCGAAGCACGGGTCAGCGCATACCCTCCCTGGGACAGGGAGGACACTCGATGGATCTTTTCAAGCTGGATGGCGATGTCGCGCTGGTCACCGGCGCCGGCAGCGGCATCGGCCAGGCCATCGCGATCGGGCTGGCCGAGGCAGGCGCCGACATCGCCTGTTTTGGTCATGCGTCGAAAGGCGGGCTGGATGAAACGGCGCACCGGATCACGGCACTCGGCCGCAAGGCGCTGGTGCTGAACGGTACAGTGACATCGCAGAGCGATCTGGCGGCGGCGATCGATCGAGTCGAGAGCGAACTCGGTGCGCTGACCGTTGCGGTCAACAATGCCGGCATTGCCGGCTCCGAACCCGCCGAGACGATGCCGCTGGAGACGTGGCAGAAGGTGCACGAGGTCAATGTCGCCGGCGTGTTCCTGTCCTGTCAGGCCGAAGCGCGCAAGATGCTGGTGCGAGGCAAGGGCTCGATCATCAACATCGCCTCGATGTCGGGCACCATCGTCAACCGGGGCCTGACGCAGGCGCACTACAATTCTTCGAAGGCCGCCGTCATCCACATGTCCAGGAGTCTCGCTATGGAGTGGGCCGATCGCGGCCTGCGCGTCAATGTCGTCAGCCCGGGCTACACACTGACGCCGATGAACAAGCGGCCTGAGGTGGCCGAAGAGGTGAAGATCTTCAAGCGCGACACGCCGATGGGGCGGATGGCGGCGCCGGAGGAAATGGTCGGACCGACGGTGTTCCTGGCCAGCCGCGCAGCGAGCTTCGTCACCGGCCTCGACCTGATTGTCGATGGCGGCTACGTCTGCTGGTAGAGGTTCAACTTCGCCTGCAGTCTGAATTTATACGCCTCGCGCGGTGTTAGTCGTTGCGCGACATGAACC
>NZ_RZPF01000312.1:0-7097 GCF_004022735.1 Mesorhizobium sp. M7A.F.Ca.AU.001.01.1.1 | reverse complement strand
GCCTTCACGGTCAGGCCGCCAGCACCGTGCGCTCGACAATGTCGAGCGCGCCGTCGAGGTCGGTTTTCGAAATGACCAGCGGCGGCGACAGCGTCAACACGTTGCCTTGGCTGATCTTGAAGCTCAGCCCCTGTTCAAGGCAAGCATAGAAGACGCGCTCGGCGAGATCGCGTGCCGGCTGGCGCGTATCGCGATCCTCGACGAGCTCGACGCCGACCATCAGTCCCCTGCCCCTGACGTCGCCGACATGGGGCGAGCGCGCCATCAGGTGCTGCATGCGCCCTAGCATGTGCCGACCGAGTTCGGCCGCGCGCTCGACCAGCCCTTCCTCCAGGATGATGTCGATCGTCGTCAATGCGGCGCGGGTCGTCACCGGGTTCTTCTCGTGGGTGTAGTGGCCGATCGCGAAGCCACCGGTGACGTCGAGATCGCGGCGCGCGATGATGGCGGCGATCGGCAGGACGCCGCCGCCGAGCGACTTGCCGAGGACGACGATGTCAGGCGTCACATCATCATGCTCGTGCGCGAAGAATTTGCCGGTCTTGCCAAGGCCGGTCGGGATCTCGTCGAAGATCAAGAGCGTGCCGTGCCGGTCGCAGGCCTCGCGCACCCGCTTCCAGAAGCCTGGCGGCGGCGGGTTTGGCGTCGCCCGCATCGGTTCGGCGACGACCGCCGCCACGTCCTGCTCGCGGCCAAGGACGTAGGCAATCATGTTGGCGCAGGCGAGGCCCGATGCTTCCAGGGAATCGTGGCCATAGGGGCAGCGATAGCCGTCCCAAGGCGCGACGTGCTCGGTGCCGGTCATCATCGGGCCTGATATGTGCGAGCGGAAGGTCGCCTCGCCACCAACGCTTGCTGCGCCGAAGCCGGCGCCATGGAACGCATCCCAGAACGACACCGTCTTGAAGCGGCCGGTCGCGGCGCGGGCGATCTTCAGCGCGACCTCGATGGCGTCCGAGCCGCCGGTGGTGAACAGCACTTTGCCGAGATTGCCGGGCGCCAATGCCGCCAGCTTCTCGGCCAGTTCGACGGCGGGCTCACAGGTGAAACGGCGCGGCGCAAAGCAGAGCTGATCGAGCTGCTTCTTGATGGCGGCCACAAGCCTCGGGTGGCCATAGCCGAGGTGATGGACGCTGTTGCCGTGGAAATCCATGAAGCGGCGACCGGCGGTGTCCTCGATCCAGATGCCTTGCGCCTTGGCGATCGTCGACAAACAGGGGCTGGACAGGCTCTGGTGCATGAAGGCGGCCGCGTCGCGATCGAGCAGGCCGCGGATCCGCGGATCGCCCTGCCCGGCATCCCAGCGACCGCGAGCCGCTGTGGTGTTGGAATCGCCTTCGGTGTGCACAAGTTCAGATATCGCGGCCATCATGGTCTCCGAAATGCGAATGAGGGAGCGGCGAACGCTCCCTCGATTGTTCTATCCGTCAATGCCGTCCGGTCAGGACCAGGGCAGCGAAAATGTCTTCACATTGGTGTAGCTCTTCATCGCTTCGATGACGCCTTCCTTGTAGCCGTTGCCCGAATCCTTGATGCCGCCGAAGGGCGACATCTCGATGCGATAGCCCGGCACTTCCCAGATGTTGACGGTGCCGACCTGAAGGCCGGCGATGTATTTCTGCATGCGCGGAAAAGAGTTGGTGCAGACGCCCGACGACAGGCCGAAGGCGGTCGAGTTGGAGAGCGCAATCAACGCCTCGTCATCGTCCGGCGCACGCACGATCGGGATGATCGGCCCGAAGGTTTCTTCCATGACCAGCTCGGATGTATGCGGCACGCGATCGACGACGATCGGCGGCAGCAACGCGCCCTGACGACCCGGATTGTAGAGGATTTCGGCGCCTTGCTCGGCAGCCATGTGGACGCGGGCTTCGAACAGCGCCGCCGCCTTCTCGTGCACGACGGTGCCAAGGTCGGTCGCGCGGTCCATCGGATCGCCGAAGCGGATCTTCTTCGCCCGCTCCAGCACCAGCGGCACGAAGCGGTCGGCGACGCTTTCCTGGACCAGGATGCGCTTGACCGCCGTGCAGCGCTGGCCGGAGTTTTTCGTCGCTCCGGCCACTGCTAGGTCCGCCGCCTTTGCCAGATCCTCGTCCGACAAATCGTTGAGGATGATCAGCGGGTCGTTGCCGCCGAGCTCCAGCACCTGGCGCTTGTAGCCGGCGGTGCGGGCGATCATCTTGCCGACCGGCACGCCGCCGGTGAAGGTGATCAGGTCGATGTTTTCATTGGTGATCATCTCGTTGCCGATATCGGCCGGCCAGCCGGTCACCACCGACAGCATTTCAGGCGGCAAACCGGCTTCATAGAGAATGTCGGCCAAGAGAAGCGCCGTCATCGGCGTCAGTTCGGTCGGCTTGACCACCACGCAATTGTTGGTGGCGATCGCCGGCGCCACCTTGTGCGAGACCATGTTGAGCGGATGATTGAACGGCGTGATCGCCGAGATCGCCTTCAACGGCTCGCGAGTGGTGAAGATCTTGCGCGCCTTCCCGTGCGGGGTGAGGTCGCAGGAGAAGATCTGCCCGTCATCCTGGATGCACATCTGCGCCGACAGCGTGAACACGTCATAGGCACGGCCGACCTCATAGAGCGAGTCCGTCTTGGAGATGCCGAGCTCGAGCGTGATGAGATCGGAGATTTCATCGCGGCGCGAGGCCAATGCCTCGGCGGTGCGGAACAGTATCTGCTGACGCTCGTAGCGGGTCAGCTTCGATTTGTAGCCGGCGGCGATCTCGAATGCCTGGCGGGCGTGATCGGCGCGGCCGGCCGGAACGGTGCCGATGACGGTGTCGTTCCAGGGATAGCGAACCTCGACGACGCCTTCGGCATCGACTCGTCTGCCGGCGATGCGCATCGGCTCGTGGCGAACTTTGATGGCGGGGTCGAGCTTGGTCATGGGTTCTGCTCCAGCAGATTCTTGTTGCGCGGAGGATTCGACCCCCACTCCGGCCCTTCGGGCCACCTCTCCCCCGATCGACGGGGGAGAGGAAATCAGGCGAGGTCAGTGCCTCAACGTTTCCAGGTTAAGCCGCGGCTAACCCTGGCGCCTTTCCTCTCCCCCGTCGATCGGGGGAGAGGTGCCGAGCGAAGCTCGGCGGAGTGGGGGTCGACAATCACGCTCGACTCAAGCCAGCGCCGCCGCCATGGTGGCGTAGTAGAAGGCATCGAAATTGCGCAGCGTCGGCTCGTTCGGAAATTCCGGCAGCACACGATTGACGATGAACGGCACCTCCTGCTCGGTCAGCCCGCCATGCGACCGTAGCGGCTCGTTCAGAGCCGCCAGGTCATGGCGATGTTCCGAGGTGCCGATCGTCTTGTTCTCGGTCGAGATCAGCACGATGTCGCCGATGCGATCGGCCGGCAGTTCGAAGCGCTCGCAGGCGGTCGGGCTGTCGACGACCAGCATGATGCTATCGATCTTGGCCAGCCTGGCCATGATATCGGCCTGGTCGGCGCCATCAGGCAGATAGGCGGTGGCGAAGGAACCCAGCGCGCCATGATGCACGACATAGGGGTCGGTGATCGGCAGGATGACGCGGGCGGCATCTTTGCCCAGCCACTCGTCGAGAAGGTCCTGGACATAGACGACATCAGGCGAACCGTCCGCCTTGTGCTTGGGCTTCATGCCATGGTCGGCGGTGACGACGATGGCAGCACCCAGCGCATCGAGCTCGGTCAGGTATTTGTCGAACATCTCGTAGAAGGCGTTGGCCTGCGGCACGCCGGGCGCATATTTGTGCTGCACATAGTCGGTGGTCGTCAGATACATGATGTCGGGGCGGAATTCCTTCAGCAGCTGGACGCCGGCGGCGAAGACGAATTCCGACAGCTCGGCCGAATAAACCTCCGGCACCGGCAGCCCAAAGTGCTTCGAGGCATTGTCGATGCCGTGCTCGGCCTTGCTGGTGGTGTCGGATTTTTCCGCAGAGAAGCACAGCGCGCGGCCTTCGTCGAAGGCGAGGCCCTTGCCGAGCAGCGCACGCAGCTTGTCCTTGGCGGTGACCACGGCGACCTTGGCGCCGGCATCGTAGAAGGCCTGGAAGATGGTCGACGCGCGCAGGAAGCGCGGGTCGTTCATCATCACTTCCTTGCCGGTCTCGCGCTCATAGAGATAGTTGCCGCAGATGCCATGCACCGACGGCGGCCGGCCGGTGGCGATCGACAGATTGTTGGGGTTGGTGAAGCTCGGAATGACAGAGTGCGCAAAGCGCACCGTGCCCTTCTGCTTGATCCTGACCAGAGCCGGCATCAGCCCGGCCTTTATCGCTTCGTCGAGATAGGCCGGCTCGCAGCCGTCAAGGCAGATGGCGATCGCCGGCACGCGCGGCCAGGCATAGGTGCGGCCGTTGACCGACACGGTGACAGGAGACATCTGGTTCATCTGATATCCTCGAAGTCGGCCGCTTCAGGCGGCGAGTTTGGCGCGTTCGGCAAGTGCCGCGGCGGGTGGGGCGGCGGTGTCGACGCCCATTTCATGAAGCGAGAACGCTGCCGCCTCGACGACGCGGCGCATGACATGTTCGTCCATCTGGCCGATGCAGCCGACGCGGAACGAATCCACGGCGGTCAGCTTGCCCGGATAGATGATGAAGCCCTTGTCCTTCATCAGGTCGTAGAAACGGTCGAACGCGAAACTGGCATGAGCCGGGTTGAAGAAGGTGACGATGATCGGCGACAGCCAGCGATCCCGGAGCAGTGTCTCGAAACCGAGGTCGCGCATGCCGGCCACCATAACGTCGCGGTTCCTCGTATAGCGGGCGCCACGGCCGGCGACGCCGCCTTCGGCCTCATGCTGGCGCAGTGCTTCGAGGAAGGCGGCCACGACATGCGTCGGCGGCGTGTAGCGCCACTGGCCGGTCTTGTTCAGGTGCGCCCACTGGGCGTGGACATCGAGCGACAGCGAATGGCTCCTGCCTTTGGCGGCCTCCAGTTCGCTCTTGCGCGCGATGATGAAGCCAAAACCCGGAACGCCTTCGATGCACTTGTTGGCGGACGAGACCATCGCCTCATAGCGGATTTCGTTGACGTCGAGCGCCACGGCGCCGAACGCACTCATGGAATCGACCAGCAGCTTGCGACCCTTGGCATGGACGGCTTCGGCAATTTCAGCGACCGGGTTGAGGATGCCGGAACTGGTCTCGCAATGGATGGCGATGACATGGGTGATATCAGGGTCGGCCGCGAGGGCCGCTGCCACCTCGTCGCCGCGCGGGGGCAGATAGTCACCCTTGTCGATCAGCGTATAGGCGCGGCCGAGATACTGCATGGTCTGCGCGGCGCGCAGGCCGTAGGCGCCGTTGGCCAGCACAAGAACCTTGCCGTCCCTGGGCACGAACGACCCCAGCATCGCTTCGACGCAGAAAGAACCGCTGCCTTGCATCGGCACGCAGTCGAACTCATCGTTCCTGTCCCCGGTCAGCGCCAGCAGCCGGCGACGCATATCCGATGTCATGGCGCGGAAGTCGCCGTCCCACGATCCCCAGTCGCGCAACATCGCCTGCTTGACCGAATAGGCCGTGGTGAGCGGCCCCGGGGTCAGAAGATACGGCTCGCCCAGCGCCGGGCTGGCCAGCGGCTCCGCGGCAAATTTCGTCTCGGCGAGCATGTTGTCCTCCGCTCGATCTGCGTTCGATGTGGCCTTATTCTTGGCCTGAATGATCTATTTGTAAAATCGTTATTTTGTATCGATGTATAGATTTTAGTGATGGCCTGCCGGGCGGGAATCCGTCCTCAGGCCATTGCAGGAGCCCTCACTTCCGCAGCCCCTCTCGCCAGCCGGCTTTCGAGCAGATCACCGCTCTGCGTCAGCAAGGGATAAGCGACCGAGGCCATCAGCGAGTTGATCTCCTTCAGCGCCCGCACGGCCTCCAGGTGGATGTCGCTGGTGTCGATGCTCTGCGGCATTCCCGATTGCAGGCGCTTGAGGTGACGGTCGTGGCTCGTGCGTTCCAGTCTGCGCATCCGCTCCTTCTCGACGACGAGTTGCCGCGCCGAATCGAGATCGCTCGACACCAGCACATTGAGTGCAAGCTGCATGTTGGCCATGACACGGTTGTGAAGCCCGGCCAGTTCGCTCCAGCCGTCGCGTGAGAAGCGCAGGTTCTTGTCACGCAGCTCCTGGGTGAGCACGAGCAGGTTCTTGGCGACGATGTCGCCGGCGCGTTCGAGATTGATGGCGAAGTCGGTGAGCTCGATGCCGCGCTGCGCTTCGGCCACGCTCATGCTGCCGCGATTGACTTCGGCAATGTAGAGCTTGATTTCGGTATGGGCGCGGTTGACCTCCTCATCGAGTTTTTGAGCCTGGCGTATCTGGTCGCCGGTGCCGGCGTCGAAGAAATCCATCACTGGGCGCAGCATCACCTCGACGACTTCGCCCATGCGCAGCAGCTCGCGGGTGGCACTGGCTAGCGCAAGACCGGGTGTGCGCATGACGGTGCGGTCGAGCGCGCTGGTGCGGCGCGACATCAGGTCTCCACCCTCTCCGGCCTTTGCCACCGGCCTGTCTGCGATCAACAAGGCGACCAGCCGCTCCATCATGCCGGTGAACGGCAAGCAGCAGATGACCAGCACCAGATTGAAGGCAAGGTGCAGGTTGACCAGCTGGCGGCCTTCGGTTGCGCCGAACAGATGCGCCGGGAAGGTCACGGCCTGAAGCGCGAACAAAGCCGCCAGCGCCGCCGTGCCGCGAAAGATCAGATTGCCGAGCGGGATACGGCGCGCCTCGACGGCTTCGCCGCGCGTCAGCCAAACCGCGATCAGCGCGCCGCCGCAATTGGCGCCGAGGATGAAGAACAGACCGACCTCGACCGGCAAGACGCCTTGTGCGGCAAGCGTGACGAACAGCAGGATCGCCGCGACGCTGGAGTGGATCAGCCATGTGAACAGGGCAGCGGCGGCAAAGGCGGTGAAATAGTCCGCGCGCAGATAGGAGATCACCAGTGGCAGCAAGGTGCTCTGCCGCATCGGTGCGGTCGCCTCGCCGATCATATGCAGCGACAACAGGACGAAGGCGACCCCCATCAGGATTCGCCCGCTATGCCTGATGCCAGCCACTTCGAACTTCAGGGCCATCGCGCCGCCGACCAGGATCAGCG
>NZ_RZPF01000311.1:0-7126 GCF_004022735.1 Mesorhizobium sp. M7A.F.Ca.AU.001.01.1.1 | reverse complement strand
GCCTCAGCCTGATCGACACAGCGCCGGCCTACGGTCTTGGCCGCAGCGAGGCGATCGTCGGCACCGCCATCAAGGGCAAGCGCGACAAGGTGGTGATCGCGACCAAATGCGGGCTGAACTGGCATTCGGGCAAGGGCGGGCATTTCTTCGACCAGGACGACAAGCCAGTGCATCGCTATCTCGGCGCCGACGGCATCGCCTATGAGGTCGAGCAGAGCCTGCGGCGTCTCGGCACCGATCATATCGACCTCTACATCACCCATTGGCAGGACCCGACGACGCCGATCGCCGAGACGATGGCGGTATTGGAAAAGCTCAAGGCAGCCGGCAAGATCCGCGCCATCGGCGTCAGCAATATCAGCGCCGAGGATCTCGGCCATTATATCGATGCCGGCCAGCTCGATGCGATCCAGGAGCGCTATTCGATGATCGACCGCGACATCGAGAGCAGCCTGCTGCCGATCACTCGCCGCCATGACATCGCCACGCTCAGCTATTCGTCGCTGGCGCTGGGGCTGCTCACCGGCACGGTCGACCCCGGCCGCACATTCGGCGGCGACGACCAGCGCAAGGACAACCCGCGCTTTTCCACGGCCAACCGGCAGAAGGTGGCAAAGCTGAAAGAGGCCATCGCCCCTATCGCCGAGAGCCACCAGGCGTCGACCGCGCAGATCGTCATCGCCTGGACGCTCGCCCAGCCGGGCATCACCTTCGCCCTGTGCGGCGCGCGCAATCCCGAACAGGCGCTCGACAATGCACGGGCCGGGGAGATCACGCTTGCGGCAGGCGAGCTTGCGGCAATCGACGCCGCGGCAGCCGCGCATCTCACTGCGATGGATGCCTGAGAAAAAAGGCAACAGCCCCGATGAACCGTAGCCATACGTTAGCCGGTCTGCGCGACCGGCCTGATATCGCCGTGCTCGTCATCGGTGGCGGCATCAACGGCATCAGCGTCTTTCGCGAACTGGCGCTGCAAGGCGTCGATGTCGTGCTGGCGGAAAAGGGCGATTATTGCAGCGGCGCCAGTGCCGCCCTTTCACGCATGGTGCATGGCGGCCTGCGTTATCTCGAAAACGGCGAATTCAAACTGGTGCGCGAATCGCTGCTCGAACGTGACCGGCTGCTGAGGAATGCCCCGCACTATGTGGCCCCGTTGCCGACGACGGTGCCGATCTTCGACATTTTCTCCGGCCTTGCCAACGGTGCGGTGCGTTTCCTGGGTCTGACGCGGCGGCCGAGCCGGCGTGGTGCGCTGGTCATCAAGACCGGCCTTGCCATGTACGACCTGTTCACCGCCGCACGGCGTTTGATGCCGACGCACAGGTTCAGGGGCCGCGCCGAAACCTTGAAAAAATGGCCGGCGATCAATCCGGCGATCCGCAATTCGGCGACCTACTACGACGCCTGGGTGAGCCGGCCCGAACGCCTCGGCCTGGAGATGCTGCTGGACGCCACGGCGAGCGCGGCGAACGCCCGCGCCTTGAACTACGCTCAGGTATCGTCGACAGGTGATAGCCTCGCCATTACCGACACGCTGACGGGCGAACAACTGCCGGTACGGGCGCAATTGGTCATCAACGCTACTGGCGGCTGGATCGACCTGACCAACAAGGCCATCGGGGCGGCGGCGCAGACGATGATGGGCGGCACCAAGGGCTCGCATCTCATCGTCGACAATGCAGAACTGTTCGACGCGCTCGGCGGCCATATGGTCTATTACGAGAACGAGGACGGGCGCATCTGCATCCTGTTTCCCTATCTCGGCAAGGTGCTGATCGGCTCGACCGACATCCGGGTCGACGATCCGGACAAGGTGCGTTGCGAGGAGGACGAGCAGCGCTACATCCTGCAGTCGCTCGCCTTTGTATTCCCCTCGATCAAAGTAGCTGAAAACCAGATCGTGTTCCGCTTCGCCGGCGTGCGACCCTTGCCCGCCAGCGAGGACAGTTTTACCAGCCGCATACCGCGCGATCATTTTTGCGAGTTCGTAGAAGCGAGCGGGCACCTGCCGGCGACACTGTGCATGGTCGGAGGCAAGTGGACCACCTTCCGTTCGTTTGGAGCGCTGGCCGCCGACATGGCACTGAAGCGGCTCGGCCTCGCGCGCAGCCAGGGCACGCAGGACATGGCCATCGGTGGCGGCCGTGATTTTCCGGCCGACCCGGACGCCTGGTGCGCGTCATTCGCCGCCGAGCATGGCCTGACGGTCGAGCGCGCGCAAACGCTTCTGCAGCGCTATGGCACGTCGGCCAGGGATTTCGTTTCGCACCCGGCGGGCGAACAGATGCTGCCGCAGTCGGACTATTCGGCAAGCGAGATGGGGCGCATCATCGAGCGCGAGCAGGTCGAGTGCCTTGCCGACCTGTTCTTGCGCCGCACCACCATCGCCATTTCAGGCGGTCTCAGCTTCGACCTCGTCAACGCCGTTCTCGACATGCTGGCGGCGCACAAGGACTGGAGCGCCAGCGAGGCTGCCACCGAGCGCTCGACCTTCCTCGCCTTGCTGGCCGACCGGCACGGCATCGACCTCCAGACACATCAAAGGAGCGCCCTATGCGCGTAAACAAGAAAGTCCGTATGAACCGGCTGTTCGGCGGCGGCCGCTGCCTCGACGTCGCCATCGATCATGGCGTCTGCAACGAGCCGAGTTTCCTTGCCGGGCTGGAAGACATGGCCAGCGTGGTCAACCAGCTGGTCAAGGCCGGCCCCGACGCCATCCAGATGAACTACGGCCAGGCCGACCTGCTGCAGGCCGTGCCTGGCAAGGACAAGCCGGCGCTGGTGATGCGCATCGACATGGGCAATCCCTATAACAGGATACGCCACCGGGCGATGTGGGCGGTGCTGCAGAACGAAGCCGAGCCCTTGCTTGGCGCCATCGAGATGGATGCGGCTTGCGTCGTGGTCAATCTGTTCATGCTACCCGACGAGCCGGACCTGTTCCGGCAATGCGTGCAGAACATCGCCCGCGTGCGCGCCGATTGCGAGAAATACGGCCTGCCGCTGATGATCGAGCCGCTGGCCATGCTGCCGGTCACCGAGCATGGCGGCTACATGGTCGACGGCGACGCCGATAAGATCGTCACCTTGACCCGGCTTGCCCGCGAGATGGGTGCCGATATCGTCAAGGCCGACCCGACCACCGATCCCAACGACTTCCACCGCGTTGTCGAGGCGGCGCGCTGCCCGGTGCTGGTGCGCGGCGGCGGCAAGGAGGATCTGCGTGCCGTGTTCGACAAGTCGGCCGCCTTGATGGCACAGGGTGCGCTTGGCATGGTCTATGGCCGCAACATCTACCAGCATGCCAACCCGAGCGCTGTCGTGCGCGGGCTGATGGCAATCATTCACGACGATGCCGATGGCGGCGCAGCCTGGGATCTGTACAACCAGGCATAGGCTGCGGCCTCGGGAGGCGCCAATGGCAAGCTATATCCTCGGTCTCGATGCCGGCAACACCGTCATCAAGGCCATCCTCTTCGACCTGTCGGGCCGCGAACTGGCATTCGCCGCCCGTGACGGCCGCTCGTCCATGCCAAAGCCCGGACATGTCGAACGCGACCTCGACGAACTCTGGCGCAATGCGGTCTCGGTCATTGGTCAATGCATCGCTGAAGCCGGTATCGACGCCGGCGAGATCGTCGCCATCGGCTGCGCCGGCCATGGCAACGGGCTCTACGCGCTCGATCGTGCGGGCGCGCCATTGATCGGCATCCAGTCGCTCGACACACGCGCCGTCGACATCGTTGCCGAATGGGCAGAACAGAATGTCGGCGACCGCACCTACGCACATTGCCTGCAGCGGCCGTGGGCGGCGCAGACGCCGACCCTGCTTGCCTGGCTCAAGCGCTTTTCGCCGGCTTTGTTTGCCAGCATCGGAACTGTGTTCTTGTGCAAGGATTTCGTCGTCAACCGCCTGACAGGTGCGCGCAGCAGCGATACTTCAGATATGTCGGGCTGCGGCCTGCTGCAGATGCAGGACCGCCGCTACGAGCCGGACCTGCTTGCCGCCTATGGGCTCGGCGATTGCATGGACCTACTGCCGCCAGTGCTGGAATCGGCCGACATTGCCGGCCATGTCAGCGCGGAGGTGGCGGCCCTGACGGGACTGCGCGCCGGCACGCCGGTCGTTGCCGGGCTGTTCGATGTCGTCGCCAGCGCGGTCGGTTCGGGCGTGACCAGAACCGGTGCCGCCTCGGTCATCGCCGGAACCTGGAGCATCAACCAGGTCATCACCGACAAGCCGATCCGCGACCCTTCGATCTTCATGCTGTCGACTTTCGATCGCCAGCGCTATCTGGCGATCGAATCCAGTGCCACCTCGGCCGCCAATCTCGAATGGATCGTTCGCGAATTCCTCGAACATGGCGGCGAAGCCGGCAAGTCGCCATTCGAATTGTGCAGCGAACTGGTGGCGTCCGTCGATCCCAACAGCGACATCCCGATCTATCATCCCTTCCTTTATGGCTCGCAGCAGAATGGCCATGCGCGCGCCGGCTTCTACGGCATCGCCGGCTGGCACAGCCGAGCCCATCTGCTGCGTGCGCTGTTCGAGGGGGTCGCCTTCGAGCACAAGCGCCATGTCGAGACCTTGCACAAAGCGGGCGCCGATTTCGACCAGGTGGTGTTGTCCGGCGGCGGCTCGCGCAGCAGCGTCTGGCCGCAGATTTTCGCCGATGTGCTCGGCGTGCCCGTCACCGTGGCGCGCAGCCGCGAAACCGGCGCGCTGGGAGCGGCGATCGCGGCGGGCACCGGCGTCGGCATTTTCGCGGACTACAGTGCGGGTGCAACCGCCATGACAGCGGCCGCCCGACATTTTGTACCCAACGAGACGGTTGCTCACGCATACGCACGGCGGTATCGACTCTATGGCGAGATCAACCAGGCGATGACCCCGATGTGGGAGCGCATCGCCGGACAGCAGGCGCGCACGTGACCGAAGCTTCACCGTCTCCGTTCGGCAGTTACGACTACGTCATCGTCGGTGCCGGCTCCGCCGGCTGCGTGCTCGCCAACCGGCTCTCGGCCGATCCGCGCAACAAGGTGCTGCTGCTCGAGGCCGGCGGCAGCGACCGCTATCACTGGGTCGATATCCCGATCGGCTATCTCTTCTGCATGGGCAACCCGCGTACCGACTGGATGATGAAGACCGAGCCGGAAGCCGGTCTCAACGGACGCAGCCTCAACTATCCGCGCGGCAAGGTGCTCGGCGGCTGTTCATCGATCAACGGCATGATCTACATGCGCGGCCAGGCTGCCGACTATGATGGCTGGCGCCAGGCCGGCAATGCCGGCTGGGGCTGGGACGATGTCCTGCCTTACTTCCTCAAGTCGGAAGACTTCCATGGTGGCAAGAGCGCCATGCACGGCAGCGGCGGCGAGTGGCGGGTCGAACGGCAGCGGCTTTCATGGCCGATCCTCGACGCCTTCCGGGACGCGGCCGAGGAACTCGGCATTCCGCGCACCGAAGACTTCAACACCGGCACCAATGAAGGCTCGGGCTATTTCGAGGTCAACCAGAGGAAGGGCGTCCGCTGGAACACATCGAAGGCGTTTTTGCGCGGTATAGCGGGGCGCAAGAACCTGCGCGTAGTGCTCGGCGCGGAAACCGAACGGCTCGAATTCGACGGCCGGCGCGTCACCGGACTGGTTTTCCGCCAAGGCGGCCGCCTGCATCAGGTCCGCGCTGGACAGACGATCCTTGCGGCCGGCGCCATCAACTCGCCCAAGCTGCTCGAACTGTCGGGGGTGGGGCGCCCCGACCTGCTCTCGGGCATCGGCGTGGATGTCCGTCACGCGCTGCCGGGTGTCGGTGAAAATCTGCAGGACCATCTGCAGATACGCACCGTCTTCAAGGTCGCCAACACCGCCACACTCAACCAGCGCTACCACAATCTGGTCAGCCGTGCGTCGATGGGGCTGGAATACGCGCTCAAGCGCAGCGGGCCGCTGTCGATGGCGCCAAGCCAGCTCGGCATCTTCGCCAGGAGCGATCCGCGCCTCGCAACGCCCGATCTGGAATATCATGTGCAACCGCTGAGCACCGACCGTCTGGGCGAGCCGCTGCATCGCTTTCCCGCGGTCACCGTCTCGGTCTGCAATCTGCGTCCGGAAAGCCGGGGCAGCGTGCACATGGCTTCGTCCGACGCGCGGGAGACGGCGAAGATCCGGCCGAACTATCTTTCCACCGAGGGAGACCGCAGCGTGGCCGTCGCGTCGTTGCGCCATGTCCGCAGCTTGATGAAGGCTCGGGCGGTGGCGCGCTTTGCGCCGGAAGAGATGCTGCCCGGCACGCAGTATGACAGCGATGAAGAGCTCATCCGCAAGGCCGGCGATATCGGCACGACGATCTTCCACCCCGTCGGCACCTGCAAGATGGGTTCGGATACGATGGCGGTGGTCGACGACGGCCTGCGTGTTCACGGGCTTGCCGGGCTGCGCGTGGTCGATGCCTCGATCATGCCGACAATCGTCTCGGGCAACACCAACTCGCCGGTCGTCATGATCGCGGAGAAGGCAGCCGAGATGATCCTGCAAGAGGCCCGCTGACCGCCATCGGCTTCAAGCCGTGGCAACACCGCGCGATCGCCGCTTCTCGGCCGCCGCGAGCAGATCGACGAAGGTGCGCACCTTGGCGGGCCGGAACCGGGCCGGCGGAAAGACTGCGTGGATGCCGCCTGACGGCAGGCTCCAGTCGGCAAATACCGGCACCAGCCGCCCCTCGGCGATATCGTCGCTGACGCTGTAGTCCGGAAAGACGCCCAGCCCGATGCCGACGAGCACGCAAGCAAGGGCGGCGGGGCTCTTGTCGCACATGAGGACCGGATTGAGCTCGGTCAGCACCGTTTCGCCATCCCTGGAAAACAGCCATTGGCCGATGCCGCGCAACTGGGTGTTGCCGACCCAGGCCAGCGATCTTGCCTGGTGCGGCGTCAGGTCGGGCGGCAGGCTCGCCGCGAAGCCAGGGCTCGCCACCACGATTTGCCGGATCGTCCCCAGCCGCCGCGCCTGGTTCGAGGAATCGGTGAGCCAGCCGACGCGGATGCCGAGATCGATCTGCTCGTCCACCAGATTGCTGACGGCGTCGTCGAAGATCGCCTCGACGCGCATCTGCGGATAGGTTCTGAGA